>DAOWLL010000009.1 GCA_030641945.1 Gammaproteobacteria bacterium
CCGCCGCAGTTGACCACAAGTAACATCTTCGAGATCCCTA
Organism: Gammaproteobacteria bacterium; assembly: GCA_030641945.1. Taxonomy (GTDB): domain Bacteria; phylum Pseudomonadota; class Gammaproteobacteria; order SZUA-229; family SZUA-229; genus JABDQW01. The sequence goes on from DAOWLL010000009.1 coordinate 41, forward strand.
TCGAACAACCCGTGCCGACAGTCATCAAGCAGGCGCGAAATATCGATGCCAACCAGCCTGTTGCTGCCTACGCCGATACCGTATTCGGCGGTACCGCTGATGATGTGATCTGGCGCGTACAGGTCACCAATAATGGTTCACAAAGCCGTGCTGATCTTGAAGACATGCTGGTGAATGACACCATAGGCGGCAACTTCGATATCAACGAAATCTGTAATTCTGAAGCAAACGCAACGCTGGCAGCCACGGGTGCATCACCCGGTGCGCCAAATTGTATATCAGCCGGTGCAGGGATTACTACATCAACCAGTATTAATGTCGATGATCCCTTTGGGAACCCGAACAATGACGAAGTCGCCAGCTTTATTGACTTGATCGAAGGCGGCGAAACCTTTATTTATTTCGTCGGTAACATACAGAACACCTGTACCAACCATGCCAACAACACTGATATCGAATGGGGTTGTGAAGCGGATACGCCGCCTGCAGGCGAAGGTGGTATCGCCACACCCGCTTCTAACAATGGTTTCACGCCCTTATACAGCAATGCAGATGCCGCAGATTTAAGCACCGCGGTTAACCCGGCAGGGGTACTCATCAGCCAGACAGTCACCGGCAGAAATCCTCTACAGCCTCTTGGCGCCAGCGGTGTCGTTACAGTCACGGTTCGTAATAATTCCGGCGGTACGGTGCGGAACATTTCGCTGGATAATGTGCTGCCTGCCGGCTATGCACTGGACCAGACACTGCAGACAGCCGTAGTGACACCCGCGTTTGCAGCCTATACCGGCATGATCGATAGCATCAACCTGGTCAATCCACAGGCTGCTAATGAAGATAACACCAGCCCGTCTTTTACGCTGACCAGCACGGGAGGTGCAGCACCGCAGGACAACCTGTTGCGCCATGGTGATGTGCTTGTGGTCACCTTGGGTGTGGTCAAGGTCAGCAACTTCGATATTGTCGCCAACCCTGAAGTACGTACTGAAAATACGGGTGATGGCACCGACCCGATAGTGGCATCGCCGCTTAACAGCCGGATTACTGTGGTATTTGAAAATACCTGTAATTTTGCATTCCCGCCAGTGGTTAATAATTTTGCGTTAACCCCGAACCCGGAAGATCTGGACGTTAATATCAATCCAGCCAGCACTGACCTGATATATATTCTAAGTGACCCGACGGCAACGCTGGCCCTTGACGTGCAGGTCACTAACAACGGTGGGCACGATGCCAGAGACTTCTTTACATTAGTTACCACCGGTAGTGGTCTTAATGTCACCGAACCGCCCGGTTGTGTGGCGTTAGGTGTTCCGCCACCACCACGTGCTGTGTGGATACCTGCGCTGCCGCCGACAGCAACGGTATATCAATGCACCAGCAGTAATCCGGTTGCACCGGGCCAGACAGACAGCTTTATTTTCTCTGTGCAGAAACAGGGCGCGGGTGCCGACCTGACGTTCCGCGCAGATGTGGTCGGTGAAATAACACAAAGCAATGGAACAGCGCTGACGTTTCCGCCACCCGATACCGCAACCATCATCAACACGGCAAACAATTATTCGCTGGATTCAATCCGCGCGCGCCTGATCGGCTTTAATCTCACCAAGGCCATCCAGGGTAACTGTACAGAAAATAATCCGGCCCCGATTAACAACAATCGTGTACATATCGGTGAAGACTGTACTTACCGTATGGAAGCAGGCTGGTTTGGTTTTGCCACACCGGGATTCGGCGGCATCCAGATTCAGAATGTGCAGGTAACGGACACCATACCCAATGGTCAGGGTTATATATCATCCGATGCCACAAACAGTTCGGTCAACATTAATAATATTACGACCACGCCGGCAGCACTGAATCCGCTGGATGAAACAAACATATCCTGGACGTTTGACCCGTTTACTACCGATGAAACTTTCAGTGTTGACCTGGTGACGCGTACCCTCAACGACCCAATCGATAATTCGGCTGCACCTAACCAGCATGGTGCATTCCGCCGCGATACATTAAATGCGACCTTTGAAGTCGATTTTGGCGGCACGGTGATTTCATTTGGGCCGGCCACAGCGGGCTACCCGCCACCCAATTTACGACGCCGGTTTGTCAGGGTGATTGAACCCAACCTGATTGTTGTCAAACAAGTCTGTAATGAATCCATCAATGGTGTTGGCCCTGGCTGTACCACGTTCCTGCCACTGGTAAACGATGGTGATACCAATGATGATTATATCTACAAAATCAGTATCACTAACGAGGCGACCAGCGGTGGTTTTGAACGTGCACCGGCATACGATGTTGAGATCACCGATGTGCTGGATGCGAGTGATTTACTCACGCTCGATGTTTTCGCTACAGACGGTCTGGACAATGACGGCGATGGTGTGGCCGATGAGGCCGACGAAGCATTAATCGTAATAACTGATAACACACCGGCCAATGGGACGCCTGGTGTAGTCACTATCTCATCTGGCAACAGTGCTGCACTGCAGCAGATTGATCCCGGAACAACCGTTGATCTGTATTACCGTGCAAAGCCGGATGATGCGGTAGCACCTGGCCAGCAGTTGCTGAACTCGTTTACTACCAGTTACGACACATTGCCAGGTGCATCAGGCAACCAGAACGTACCGCAGCTGCTCAATAGCGATGCTGGCGGCGCTCGTGTTTACGCTACAGCCGCACAAACCGCAACGATTGAAATAACCGCACTGGTTGCACCGCCTGATTCCAAGGGTGTACTCACGCTATCGCATACCGTACTCGGTGGCGCTGCACCGTTTGTTGGACCGCAGGATGTTGTGATTGGCGAGGAAATTGAATACCAGCTGCAGGTTGATATGCCTGTTTCAAATCTGGGCAATTTCATCATACGTGATGAATTGCCGGCAGGCATCCGCTGTATCGAAGCACAAACTATCGATTTGAGTGCGCCGCCTTACGATTCGGCCAGCTTCACACCTGCCGGTGTGTTCGTTCCGACCTGTACCAGCACAGGTACAAACGATTTTGTTGAATGGAATTTCGGTAATCAGCAGCTCACATCAGGTCCGACATTTACTTTCACGGCCAGGTTCATCGCACGCGTAGAAAACTCGGCCAACACCAATGAAGGTAATGTCATTCGCAATGGCGGCATTGGTGCAGGCAGCACCCAGGCAACCGTGAGTTATAACGATGCTGGCGGTAACCCCGTGCTGATTAATATGGGGCCTGCAGATATTACGGTTCGCGAACCCCAGATTACACTGGACAAGGCTTATACCGTAGCGAGTGCCGATGCGGATGACGTCATCACGGTGACCATCACTGCAACCAATAATGGCAATGCGCCGGCATACAACCTGAGCGTTCTCGATGATCTTGATGCAGTTGCCAGCCTGACATATATAACGGGCAGCAACTCAGCTTCGGTTAGTGAAGATATCATAACGCTCGGTGCCAACAAGCCAATATTCAGCCCGAATCCGCCAGCACCGATTGCTCCCGGCGGCAGCTTCAGCTTCAGCTTTAATGTGCTGGCCAGTTCGACAGTGCAGCCACTGGAAATTCTTGATAACACCGTGCAGGCAAGCTGGACATCATTAGCCGACGCCAACACTGCACTGAATTCGAGCGGCTCGATAGGCGCTGATGGAACGGTTAACGGTATGCGTACCGGTGCTGTTCCCAACGCAGGCAACCTACTGAATGATTTTGAAGCGAGCTTTACCAATAATAACCTGAGTGTACCTCCTGTAGGTATTACCAAAACGGATTTAAGTCCGCTGGCCGAGGCGGCTATTGGTGAGCGTAAGAACTTCCAGCTGGTAATCGCCCTGCCTGAAGGTAATACCAGTAACCTGGTTGTTAGCGATGATCTGTTTGCAGCCTCCGGCTTGCCGGCCAATGCGGCTTATGTGCTGGAGAACAATGCCGGCTTTGACATCAGTTACACCTTCCAGAACATATCGACGATTAATGGCGCTGCGCCTGCTGAGTCAGCATTCACTGCATTCCCTGCCAATGGCGCCACCGGTGCGATTGCCTGGAACATAGGTAGTGTTATTACTGACAGGGAAAACGATGCCGCAACCAGTGCAGTTGCACCGTTGATTGTCATCAATTATTTCGCACGCATCAATAATGACCTGAATACCAATGAAAACGACGCCATGCTCAACTCGGCTGCTGCCGCATACGTCGATGGTGAAGTTGGTGGCATCGCAACATCAGGGCCGGTTGCGGCACCGCAGGTAAACGTAGATGAACCGTTGCTGGCTGGCAGTAAAACGTTTACCAATGTTACGCCTGGAAAACTGGCAGCAGATCTGCCTGATGGTGGTGACACCATCGAATACGTATTAACACTGACCAATAATGGCAGCAGCACTGCGTATGACACCAATATTGTTGATACTTTACCCGCTGAACTACAGCTGGATGCCGGTTTCGTTCCTGTCGCCACGATTGGCGGTGTACCCGTTGCAGGTTTTGTTCCCGTGCCAGCGGGTGCTCCTGGCGGTCCGCTGACCTGGGGACGTGGCAACGGTGATGACTCACTGGATATCCCGGTGGGTGCAGGGCAGCAACTGGTACTGACATACCGTGTGGTGCTGCAGGATATGGTGCTTGCAGACCTGTCGATTAATAATAGTGCGCGGGCAGACTGGACATCGCTCGACGGTGTGTCTGCTGATGAACGCACCGGTGCAGGCTGTCCAACGGTCACAGCGCCGAATGATTACTGTAGTGCGCCCATTGTCGCTGTGTTGAATACCAGTGATAACAACGCGGTCAGTAAAACAAGGCTAAGCGACACCTCGCCAGTGCTGACTGCAGCGAATGATGTGCGCATAGGCGATATTGTCGACTACGAACTGCGTTTAACGGTACAGGAAGGTACCAGCCCATCTGTTGTTGTCAGCGATGTATTGCCGCAGGGTCTTGCGTTTGAACAAATAGTCAGTATCAACGGTGATGCTGCCGCACCTTATGCTGCAGCTGCACCTTTCACGCATGCAGATATTCTGGCAACAAATATTATTGTTACGGGTAATCCAGCGACCGGCCCCACTACCGTTAGATTGACGCTGGGTAATGTTGTCAATGCGGCAGATAACAATGTAGCAAATGATGACTTCGTTATTGTTTACCGTGCACGCGTGCTCAACCTCGTGCACCCGCAGCTGAATAATATCAATCTGCTTAATACCGCAAACCTGGATTACAGCACTGCAACAGGGGCGGCGGTAACGAAAACTGACACTGAAACGGTAGCTGTGTTGCAGCCGAATCTGAGTGTTACCAAAACAGCTGCACCTGCCAACGGCGATAACATCATCGATTCTAATGAGCTGATCGATTATACCGTTGACATCACCAATAACGGTACGGCGCCTGCTTACGATACGGAACTGCGCGACATTATTCCACTCGGTTTACGTAATGGTGCAGCAACTATCACCATGATCAGCACACGGCTGGTTGTTGCCGCTACAGCATTGCCCAATATTGCGCCTGTATATGATCCAGTTAGCGGTGTTGCGAGCTGGAATTTTGATACCGGTGTAGCCGATCAATACAGTATTCCACCAGGCGATACCTTGCGCATCAGCTATCGTGTTCAGGCCGAGCTGGAGATTGGTGCTGGCCTGGTCATGACCAACACGGCGCAGGTCCAGTTCTACTATTCATTCGATGACGATGCGGTACCGGTTGCGGGCGGCGTTGCCGGTGTGCGTGAAATATACGGCCCGAGCAATGCCGCAACAGCAACCTTGACAACACCTGCGGCCAATCCGCTGAGCAAGCAGAACCCGGCTAATTTAAACGCATCGATTGGCGAACCTTTCACCTACCGCATTACCATTCCGGGTGTTCCGCAAACAACGGCATTGCACGATGTCCGTATCCTGGACGATCTTGCCGCTTCTGCTGCAGATCTTGTGTTTGTCAATGTAACGCGAATAGCCGGGTCACAGCCGTGGACGCCGGCGAACGCGGGCACACCGGGCAACATCGTGATCCAGGATTCAGGTGCCGACGGTATCGATTTCCCGGCCGGTGAGCAGGTTGTTATCGACATCAGTGTGCAACTGCGTAATCAGCCGGTCAACGCTGCCGGCCTGTTGTTCAACAACACCGCAAGTTACACCTTCAACCAGGTTGATGATAACAACACGACGCAAAACGTCACGGCGCCGGTAACCACGGTTGACATGACCGTGGTCGAGCCGACGGACATGACCATGAGTATCACCGGGCCGGCTTCAATTCAGTTTGGCGTACCTGCTGTATTCACCATGGATGTGAAGAACGTCGGTACTGGACCGGCATGGGATTTGACCATGACCAGTGTGCTGCCGGATCCGACACCGGGCGGCATGTGTGACACACCGCCGAACAACATTACTGCACGGGTGTTCCAGGCCGATGGAATAACGCCGGTTAGTCCAGTGCTGATGCAGGGTGTCGATTTCGTTACCAGCTTCAGCGGCAACCCTGCATGTTCCCTGACGATTACCATGATGTCGGCAAATGGCAGAGTTGATGCGACTCACCGGGTGATCGTGAGCTACGAGGCAACACTTGATGTTGACAATCTCAATGGTGCGGCACTCACAACCATAGCCGGTGCAACACAATGGTTCAGTGCGGATACTGCGGGCGCTGGCGCCGTCGGTGAAATCAGAACTTACACGCGTATTCTGACTGACGGGACAACGGCTGTTATTGACCACGAGGATGCGCATACCGTACTCACGCAATCGCCCATCCTGGTTATCCAGAAAACCGTTGAAAACCTGACGTCCGGACAGAACCCGGGTGCCAATGCCGAACCCGGCGACAACCTGCGTTATACCCTGTTTATACAGAACATAGGCCCCGCCGCTATACCTGATTTTAGCCTGACTGATGAACCGGACAGGTTAACACCATTACCCGGAGTATTCGTTCCCGGCTCAATGACCAATATTGTTGTGCCCGTCGGTGCGGATATCAGCAATACCAATATAAATGCCGGCGTCAACGGTGCCGGTCTGCTCGATGTTCGCAGTCTTTCATTATCTGCCGCAGGTGGCGGCAGTGATTCCCTGACGATCAGCTTTGAAATAACGCTGAAGCCAGTGCTGCCGAGCGGCACCATTGCACGCAACCAGGCGATAGTCGATGCGCCTAGCTTCAGCGCCCTGTTGTCGGATGATCCGACGATTAACGGTGTTGATAATCCGCTGGTGTTTGGTGATGAAGACCCGACTGAAACATTAGTCGGTTCGGTGCCGGCATTCCGCTTGCAGAAAACATCGCAGGATTTGACAGGCGATCCTAATGTGCTGCAACAGGGCGATAGCCTGCGATATACCATCACTGCAAAAAATATCGGGGTTGAAAACGCGGTTAATGCCTTCCTCAGCGACCAGGTGCCCGCGAACACGACCTACATTGCAAGCAGTACCACGCTGAATGGCAGCGCAGTAGCAGATCCTGCAACAGGGGTGTCGCCATTACAGAGCGGTATCCTGATCAATGCGCCGGAAGACCTGACACCGGGCAACATGCGTGCTGATCCGGGTACGACGACGAGCAATATTGCCACCATTACATTCGAGGTCGTTGTTGCCACTAATGTAGTCAACGGTACCATTGTTTCCAACCAGGCGCAGGTCAACGGTGAAGGTGAGGGCAGTGGCCCGTTCCCGACACAAGCCTCTGATGACCCTGGCACGGACGTGCTTGGTGATCCGACACAGGACATCGTTGGCAACCTGCCAATACTCGATATACAGAAAACAGCAACATTGCTGATCGATGGTGGTGTTGCGGATCAGGTCGATACTGGCGACACCTTGCGTTACAGCTTTGTGATCAGTAACGCCGGCTCGATACCTGCGACCGGTGTGGTGCTGACTGATAATTTACCGGCTAATGTCAGCTATGTTGCCAACAGTGCGACCTTGAATGGTCTGGCCATACCGGGGGCAACATTACCACTGATTGCCGGTGTTGATATCGGCTCGACAGACCTGACGCCGCCTTTACCAACACCTGGCAATGGTACTGTCAATGCGGGCCGTTCAGCCACGCTTATGTTCGACGTGACCGTGACGGGTGCATCAGGCCAGTTGATTACCAACCAGGCGACACTGAGCTCCAATGAACTGCCGGATGAGCCGTCTGACGCCGATGGAAATGACGAAAACGGCGACCAGCCGACAATCATTTCAATTGGCAATACACAGCAGTTAGTTATCACCAAGGAAGTACAGGTCGTCGGCGGCGGTGTTGCCCGCGCGGGTGGTCAGCTCGAATACATTATTCGTGCACAGAATGTCGGCAGTGTACCGGCTACCAATGTAGTGATCACTGATCCTGTTCCAGGGCAAGTCACTTATGTCGCCGGTTCAGCACGTATGAACGGCTCTGTGAATGGAATCACAGTCGCAGCCGGGTCTTTAACGGCTGATTTTGGCACGACTTATGGCGTACTTGAAGCGGGCACCTCGGTAACAGTTGCTTTCACTGTTGATATCGTTTCCTCGCTCGCGGTCGGCACTACGATTGACAACACCGCAAATATCAGCTGGAACGCTGCATCGCAGTTTGCATCAGACAGCGCCAGTGTTGATATCGGCAGTGCGCCCGGTATTGCCGCACTGAATGGCAGTGTCTGGCACGACATAAATTACGATGATGTATTCGATACCACCGAACGCCTGCTTGAAAACTGGGCTGTCGAGATTTATCTCAACACGCAATTGCTCGATACCGTTTATACCGATACCGATGGCGCGTTCAATATTCTTGGTCTGGCGCCCAGCAGTGTTGTGGGCGGTGAGTACGAATTACGTTACGTAGCGCCGGGGGCGGGCAGCAATAGTGCATTGCTGGGTATCGCTGACTCGATAAGTTCAACAGCTCCGTTTACCGATAGCCTGCAACAGATTTCAAATATCAGTGTCAGCGCCGGTAGCAACAGCTTTAACCTGAACCTGCCGATCGATCCCAACGGTGTTGTTTACGATGCGATCCTGCGCACACCGGTTGCGGGTACGACGCTGACGATGATCAATGCCAGTAACGGTAATCAGCCGTTGCCGGCAAGTTGTTTTGATAATGCCGCACAGCAGAACCAGGTGACGCTTGCAGATGGTTACTACAAGTTCAATATCAACTTCAGTGTACCTGGTAGCTGTGATGTCGGTGACAGCTATGTCATCCAGGTAACGCCGCCGCCGACAGGTTATGTAGGCACGACTTCGGTCATTATTCCGCCAACGCTGGCACTGACTGATCCAGCGTTCAGCGTACCGACCTGTCCGGGTGGTGTTGATGACCTGTTGACCACGTCACCAGACCGCTGCGAAGTGCAGAGCTCGGCATTTGCACCGTCAACTTCTGTTGCACCGCGCACCACGGGTACAAGCTATTACCTGCAATACACACTGGGCAATAGTGTAAATCCGTATACCAGTGAGATATTCAATAACCATATCCCTGTTGATCCTGAACTGGAAGCGGCGGTAGCCATTTCAAAGACCGCTGCCCTGCTGAACGTGGTCCGCAGCCAGCTGGTCCCTTATACCATCACCATCAGCAATACGCTGGCAGCGCCGTTGCAGGACCTGAATGTCGTCGATACCTTCCCGGCGGGCTTCAAGTATGTAGCGGGTTCTGCACGTATCGATGATGTTGCAGTAGAGCCAGCGATTAACGGCCTGCAGTTAACCTGGCCGGATTTGACACTGAACACGAACGAAAGCCGGCATATCAAGCTGTTGCTGGTGCCGGGTGCAGGTGTCGGCGAAGGTGAATACACCAACCTGGCACAGGCATTTAACAATCGCAACGGTGAAGCTGCGTCCGAGCAGGCCAGTGCCACGGTTCGGATTGTGCCTGATCCGACGTTCGATTGTTCCGACGTCATCGGCAAGGTATTTGATGACAGCAACCTGAACGGCTACCAGGATGAAGGCGAGGGCGGTGTGCCAGGTGCAAGAGTAATTACTGCGCGCGGTATCGAAGCCATTTCAGACCAGCACGGTCGCTTCCATATTACCTGTGCGGTTGTACCCAATGAAGATCGGGGCTCGAACTTTATTATCAAGCTGGATGAGCGCAGCCTGCCCAGCGGCTATCGAGTGACGACCGAGAACCCGCGTGTCGAACGCGCTACCCGAGGCAAGATGTTGAAGTTCAACTTCGGCGCCGCGATACATCGTGTGGTTCGACTGGATATGGCCGATGCGGTGTTCGAGCCGAACTCGACTGAAATACGCCCGCAGTGGTTATCGCGCGTTAGCCTGTTGATGGAGAAACTGGTTGAAGCACCATCGGTACTGCGCCTGGCGTACATGGCTGATGTTGAAAAAGCTTCGCTTGTCGAAGATCGTCTACAAGCAACGAAGAAAGAAATTCAGCGCCGCTGGGCTGATCTTGACTGTTGCTACAAGCTGGAAATCGAAACAGAGATTTTCTGGCGACGGGGTAAACCTGCTGGCAAAGAGGCATTCAAATGAAATTGAATCGCCTCATATTGATCACTGCCTTACTGGCGTTGCCTGTCTATGCAGACACCGGCTTTAATGATACGCCCGCAGGCGAGACTGCATCACCGGCGTGGCAGCTGACATCACATCCGCTCGGTGAGAATACCGAAACACAGCTGCCGCCCGATGAAATATTCAACCTGTGGGTGCAGGATGAAACCTTCTTCAAGCCGCATGAAGATGACCGTATAGAAATGGAGAAGGTGCTGGATAAAAAGTATGAGACTTTCAAGCTGGAAAATGCGGTGCCGCCGATTGGTTTTAATTCCGGTGAAGCTGATATTCCACAATCAGCTGTAACAAAACTGAGAGAAGTGCTGGACAGCATGAAATTCCGTGCCAATGTGCGCGTGCATTTCGTTGGTCATACCGACAGTGACAAGCTAGGGCCGGGATTGCGTGCACAATATGGCGATAATATCGGCCTGTCTCGTGCGCGTGCAGAAATTGCCGCCGAGTTTTTCCAGCGGGCACTCGACCTGCCGCCTGAATCGGTGACCTATGATGGTGTCGGCGATACCCAGCCAATTGCATCGGGCAATACCAGTGATGGTAAACGCAGGAACCGCCGTGTGGAAGTGCAGGTCTGGTATGACGAAATTACCGAGACGGCTGTTGATAAAGAAGTCGTGATAAAAGCGGAAAACCTCAATCGCATCAAGGTATGCCGGGAAGAAACCGTTTGTAAATTACAGTATCGTTCAGGCAGCGCCAGGCGCGCCAGGCTGAAGAACCTGGTGGTTCCATTGCGCTTTGAGGTTGGGCAGTCTGAAATTCCAGCCGAGTTTATTCGCCAGATAAGGGAAGTGTCGGGTAATTTGCGCGACAAAAACAATGTTGTTGTGCATTTTGTTGGCCACACAGATAACCTGCCACTGACTGATGGTGCTGCGCGCATTTATCGCGATCACATGGGATTATCCAAGGCACGTGCACGCCGTGTAGCACTGGCGTTGCAGGAATCATTAGGTCTGCCAAACAATGCGGTCAGTTCAACGGGTAAAGGTTCTGCATATTCAGTTGCTTCAAATGATACCGAAAAGGGCCGTGCACTGAACCGCCGTATTGAAGTTGAATTCTGGCATGATGATCCGTTCCAGCAATTTACCGCCGAGCCGCAGTCCTGTCCGGAATCTGAGAGCGCAGAAATAATCACGCTTGCCCATGACCCGCCCAGCGGACCAATACGCGCAATTCGTTTCCAGGATGGTAAGCCGGTGATACCGCCTGGTTATACCCAGCGCCTGAAAAATATCATGAATGAGCTATCAGATAAGTCAAACGTACGTGTTGGCTTTACTGGTTATACCAATAATGAACGCATGGACAGGCGTGCAGCCATGGTATACGGGGATGATATAGGTCTATCAACATCACGCGCCCGCCGCGCCATGGAGATGGTACAACAGGAACTTGGTCTGAGTGATAATCAGGTCGAATACGAAGGTCTCGGCTATGTGCATTCCAAAAATGTTGCCAGCACCGGGTTTATACAGTTCGATAGTTCTCGTGTAGAAGTAGCCATCCTGTATGACGAGCTCGCCGTGCTTGAAGAAAGCGAAGGACTTGATATCACGCGTATCGACCGTGAAGCCGTTGCCCATAATCCGTATGAATTGAACCTGATGCGGATAACCATTGACGGTGAACCTGAGTATGATCCCTTCAAGAATGTTGCTGATTTGCAGCGTTGTACTGATGTTGCGCTTGAACAAGCGGACATCCAGTTCCGTTTTGACAATCTTGAGATGAGCCCGCGATTGAATGTCACGGCATGGCCAAACAGGGTTCGTTACCAGGATAATCCAGAAACGCAACTGGCAGAAAATACTATCAGCTTCCGTGTGTACAATAATTATCCAAACTTTATTGAGCGTGCTGAAGTGCGCGTGTTTGAGCAAGACCAGTCAACCAATGATGAGCCGGTCGCGATTGTGCCGGTTGATGACAACAACATGGCTAGCTGGTCTGCAGAATACGGAAATTTTACCGCGCCTGTCATCAATCTTAAATATTTATTGCGTGTTTATGATGGCGATGGCAACTTTGATGAAACGCGGTCATTGCCCATATGGCTGGTCGATGAGCTCAGTGAAGAAGAATTAACTGCGTTCACAGAAGATACCACGCAGGTGGAACAGCTTGTCGGCTATGGCGAAAACCACCTGGATTTACATAACATTCCTCTGGCCGGTGGTACCGTGCTGGTCAATGGCAGCAAGATACCCGAAGGTCACAGTGTCTGGCTGGCAGGCCGGCGCATACCTGTCAGTAAAGACGGCACTTTTGTCGCTGAAGAGATTTTCGAGAAGGGTTACCACACGGTGGAAGTGGCCGTGCTCGATCCTGCCGGAAACGGTGAATTGTATATGCGCGAAATGCAGTTCAAAAAAAATGACTGGTTCTATGTCGGTATAGCTGATTTCACTATGGCGCAGGACAGCACCAATGGACCCGCCGAACTGGTGAGCGGAGATACCACGCATTATGACAATGATTTGAACGTTGATGGACGACTGGCGTATTACACCAACGGCGAGTTTGGAGATCACTGGCAGCTTGTTTCCAGCGCCGATACCCGGGAAGGACCTGTTGATGAGCTGTTTACAAACTTTGTCGAAAAAGATCCGAAGGCATTGTTCCGTCGCGTAGATTCTGATCGCGCCTATCCAACATTCGGTGATGATTCCACCGTGTATGAAAACGCACCCACGTCCGGCAAGTTTTACGTGAAGTTGCGCAAAAACAATAGCTTCGGTATGTGGGGTAATTTTATTGTCGGTTACACGGATACCGATCTCGCTCATATCGACAGGGGACTCTACGGTGCATTTGGGCATTATGAAAGTCCTGAAGCAACCAGCTTTGGCGAAAAGAAAGTAATGGTCGGCGGTTTTGCTGCCGAGCCGGGAACGATTTCCGGCCGTGACGAATATCGCGGTACCGGCGGTTCGCTTTATTATCTTCGTCACCAGGACATACTGATTGGTTCGGATCGTTTGCGTATCGAAGTGCGCGACAAGGAGTCGCTTGTTGTCATCGGTGTGAAGAACCTGACCCCTGCAATTGACTACGATATCGATTACATACAGGGCCGCATCGTTCTGAGTGAGCCATTGTCTTCAACAGCCAGCGATGATCTGCTTGTGCGTGAGAAATCGTTGAGCGGAAACCCGGTTTACCTGGTGGCGCGTTATGAATACACGCCAGGCTTCGAAGAAATCAACGACGTGGCCATCGGTGGACGCGCACATTACTGGCTAACCGATCAGGTAAAACTTGGCATTACCGCGAGTCAGCAGGATGAAGCTGATATTGAAAATTCATTGCATGGAATCGACCTGACTC
>DAOWLL010000229.1 GCA_030641945.1 Gammaproteobacteria bacterium
GAATGGCATAGGCAGTATCATTCTGTTCGTCATAGAATTTGAGCACCGCTGGCCGGTTCAGGACTGCCAGCCTTCGCAGGTTACCCTGTCGAGGTAAACAGCTTAGGCCATGGTTCCTGGCAAAAGCACATGCGCTTCCATTCTTAGTGGCATTGTATTCTTTGCTCCAGACATCGAATAGATCTGCATAGGCCTGGGCCTTGCTATTTCTGCTTTCAGAAAATACCAGTGCCTTGAAATCGGGTAAACCGCTGGAGTCGTTATTCACCAGGGCTTCGGCTGCCTGATCGGGCTGCTGTGCAGTTTCAGTATCAGTGACAGCATCAGTATCAGCGTCCAAATTGATAATCGCTGCTTCCTCGGTTGCGGCATTAACCAATGCAATCGCCGTGCTTTCCTGTTCTGGTTCGATACTGGCAGTCGCTATATCTTGGTGTGGGCTTTCGTTTGTAAGTTGCGCAATCGACGCAACCGGTGCGGGTTCAGTCTGTAATATGAAGTAAGCAACAACGGCTATGGCGGCGATTGCGGCAGCCATGGCTGTAAACACAGGCCAGCGCGGTTTCCTGTTTTGTGTGTGCGTTATTTTGCCGAAAACTTCTTTTGCCGCATTGTTCAGTGTTTGCGGATCTATCCAGGTTTTGTTTTCCACATAGGCACCAAGCAGTGCGCGGTCACAAATGATGTTGATCAGGCGGGGGATGCCGTTACTGAGCTGGAACAGCCTTTTTATCGTTTTCTCATCAAACAGTCGTACGTTTGAACCGGCTACTGCGAGTCTGTGGCTGAGGTAAGCATTAAGTTCATTGCGCGATAGCGGATTTAAATGGAAACGAGCCGTAATCCGCTGTGCCAGCTGGCGCATGTTCTCGCGTGACAGAATTTCGAGCAGTTCAGGCTGACCAAGAATAATGATCTGTAATAGTTTGCGCTGGTTTGTTTCGAGATTGGTCAGCAGCCGTAACTGCTCAAGAACCTTACTCTCCATGTTCTGCGCTTCATCGATGATTAATACGGTTTTCTGTCCGGCAGCATTCGCCTGTAATAAGAAGGTATTGATACGGTCAATGTAGGTTTTTACGCTGTTTTCGCCCTTCGGGTATTCAATATGGAGCTCATCACAGATGGTTTCAAGCAGCTCTGTTGCAGTGACTTTCGGGTTAAAAACCAGTGCAATGTTTGACTGTTCAGGGACCTGTTCCAGCAGACAACGGCATACGGTTGTTTTTCCGGTACCCACTTCACCGGTTAGCAGTATGCAGCCACCTTCGCTGTTGAGGCCGTAGACCAGGTGAGCCAGGGCTTCCCGATGCTGTTCCGTCATGTATAGATAGCGCGGATCAGGGGCTATTGAAAAAGGAGATTCTTTGAAACCGAAATACTCGTTGTACATCTTATTGCCGTAGCAGATAGGTATTTGTGCCAACTATAGCGTTTCGGCGCTATAAATGCAGTATTTTCCGGCATTTTGCTTGGCAGTGAACATGGCTTTATCAGCCTTTCTTATCAGTTCCTGTTCCTGTTGACCATGATCCGGGTAGATACAGATGCCAATACAGCATCGTAAGGTAACTTCTTGATTATTTATAATATATTCTGAGTTCAGACTGTCGATGATGCGCCTGGCAACGGAGATTGCCTGCGCTTCGGTTTCAACAGTCGGCAGCAGCATGCCGAACTCATCACCGCCAAGCCTGGCCAGTGTGGCGCGATACTCTGTCTTGGTGTCGACCGGCAGCAGCTTGTGTCCGGGTGTATCTGTTCCAGTCCATGAAACAATATCTGAGTTTCTTAATATGCCTGACAGGCGGTCACCAACATGCTTCAGCAATTCAGTGCCGGCATCATGGCCAAACTGTTTATTAACGGCTTCAAAGTTCTCAAGGTCCAGGATCATAACTGCAAATCGCTGTTTTCTGTTTTTTTGCAGGGTAATGATATTTTCCAGTAATTGTGCGAACAGTACCCGGCTTTTCTTTTCCTGTGTGGCGCCATACTGATTCAAAAGGTTAAGGATTTTTTGTATTCTTGATAACGGAGTAATCGTGGAGCTCTGCAAGATATAGAGTATGAGAATAACAGCGGCTGCAACAGATATCGTCGCCAGGGCCATAACCCAGTTCCGGTGTGACATAACGCGTTGATTGAACTGTGTCATATCTGCCATTAAAGAGATTTTGGCCGAGTTCTCATTATTGAGAGTGGCCAGCTTATAGACAACGGGCAAATGGTTTTTGTCGCCGAGCACATCTGGCCAGTCTTCTGACAGATAGCTTATTTCGCCATTTTGCAGCTGAATCTGTACAGGCATGCCCAATGCCAGCTCCAGTTTTTGCAGGCTGCTTGTCAGATCAGTCACGATTTGTATATATCCGACCGGTTTCAGTCCCCCAAGGGATGATATAAGTACAAACAGCGGGCGTTCATTGTGATCGCATGTTCCGGAGATCAGTTGAAGACGATCAGCACCCATGCGTAAATTGGCGTTCTGGCTCAACTGCGGGCAAATAAGCTGTGTTGATGTCCCGGTTTTTATACCTTCATTGGATGCACCGATGATCTTGAAGTCGATATCAACGACATGAAGCTTGGATAGGGCAATAATATTTGCGGTGACAAAGTATTGATAGAACTGGTTATCAAGCTGTTTTGCTAACGCCTGTGTATTTTTCTCGGCTATATTCTGGAGAAATCCTGGTTGTTGCTCGATTGCGTGTGCCAGGTCTTCAGCATCGGCTTTCAGATCGTTAACAATTTCTTCAATCTTGATGGCGGCAAGAATTTGTATCGTATGTTGATAGTGTTCGTATGCAATATTGCGATAGTAGATGCTCGTATAATAAACAAGGATCAGGCCCAGTACGCCAACAGCGATCACAGTAAGTGAAATCTTGTCAGATAAACCAAGTTTAATACGTCGTTGCGCGTTCATTTGCTTATAGGATAATTATTTGCTCGCCATGCTTCAATTCCGCCTCTGAACCAGTAAATGTTTGTGTAACCACAGCCTGCAGCGATAACCACAGCATTATCACTTCTACGGCAGCTGGGTCCATTGCAGTAAAAAACGACCGGATCAGATTTTTCCGGAATTGACCTGGCCAGTGATTCACAGCTGGTCTCGGTGTCTGGCAGGCTGATTGATCCGGGTATGTAGCCCAGTTTGCGGTCGGAGCTGATGCGTGAATCAATAATAACCTGGGCTTCATTCTGGTTGACGAGTTTAATCAGTCCTTCGGCTTCAATTCTGAGCGTGCCTTCGATCGTTTCGGGGCTGGTGTAGCTTTCGCAGTGTGCTGCGGGGCTTGCCAGGCAAAACAGTATTAGAGACCCGCAAGCAGCTAACTGTTTCAGTTGAGACATCACGCTATTCATATAAGATGCCAGTTTCAGCATAAAGAAGGAATACCATTATATCTCCACTGGCATTGAAGCTGATAGGTGCATGGCGGAAAATGATGAAATGTTAGTGTGTACACCCGGTTACTAATGAGACCAGAACATGCCTGAGCGCTATGCCAATCTTTTCGAGCCACTGGATTTGGGCTTTACCAGGCTGGAAAACCGCGTGATCATGGGGTCGATGCATACCGGCCTGGAGGATGTGCGTGGTGGTTTTAAGAAACTGTCTGAGTTTTATGCGGAGCGTGCCAGGGGAGGGGTAGGGCTGATCGTGACCGGTGGTATATCACCGGATTACTGCGGACAGCTGGTCCCGTTTTCTTCTCAACTCAGTTATCCGTGGCAGGTATACAAACATAGAAAGTTGACGACTGCAGTTCATGCGGCAGGCAGCAAGATTTGTATGCAACTGCTGCATGCCGGGCGTTACGCAATGCATCCCTTCGCAGTAGCGCCATCAGCGATAAAAGCCCCGATTTCGCCGTTCAAGCCGCGTGAAATGTCAGCAAGGAAAATACACCGAACCATTAATGCCTATGTGAAGGCGGCATCGCTGGCCCACAAAGCCGGGTATGACGGTGTCGAGATCATGGGCTCTGAAGGTTATCTGATCAACCAGTTCATATGTACGCATACCAACAGGCGAGAGGATGAGTGGGGCGGCTCATTCGACAACAGGATCCGATTTGCCATCGAGATAGTCAGTCAAACACGCAAGGCCGTGGGCAATGACTGGATAATCATGTATCGCCTGTCCATGCTCGATTTGCTAAAAGAAGGCAGTAGCTGGGCAGAAGTGGTGCAACTGGCGCAGGCGATAGAAAAAGCGGGCGCCACCCAGATCAACACCGGTATTGGCTGGCACGAGGTCAGAATACCCACCATTGCA
>DAOWLL010000153.1 GCA_030641945.1 Gammaproteobacteria bacterium
AACTGCGCAAGAAATTCAGCGGCAAGCCTGAACACGTCATCAATTACCTGTTCATGGTGGCCGAGGAAATGCGCGAGTACATGGCGCAGCTCGGTTTCCGCACTGTGAATGAAATGATAGGCCGCGTTGATGTGCTGGAGTCAGATACAGCTATCGATCACTGGAAGATGAAGGGCATAGACCTGACCGCTATCCTGACGCCGGCGCCGAAGCCGCATGAAGATGCCGGCATGTACTGCATGATTGACCAGGACCATGGTCTCGATGCGGCACTGGATCACAAGATTATCGAACTGGCGCAGCCCGCAATTAAGAAAGGTGACAGCGTTTCTATTAACCTGCCAGTGGTCAATATCAACCGCGTGGTCGGCACCATGCTGTCACACGAACTGGCAAAAGCGCATCAGGGCAAGCCTCTGCTGGAAGATACCGTGCACATCAAGCTGAACGGGTCTGCCGGTCAAAGCCTGGGTGCATGGTTGTATCAAGGCGTCACCATCGAACTTGAAGGCGACGCCAATGACTACGTTGGAAAAGGCCTGTCAGGCGGACGCATCGTCATTTATCCACCGGGCAACAGTACCTTTGTGCCGGAAGAAAATATTCTGATCGGCAACACCGTACTTTATGGTGCAACCAGTGGCGAAGCATTTTTCCGTGGTGTTGCTGCCGAACGTTTCTGTGTCCGCAACAGCGGTGCGCGTGCGGTGGTTGAAGGCGTTGGCGACCACGGTTGCGAATATATGACCGGTGGGCGCGTTGTCGTACTCGGTGATACAGGCCGTAACTTTGCTGCAGGTATGAGCGGTGGTATCGCCTATGTCTGGGACCGCAAGGGTGAATTTGCGGCCAAATGTAATCCCGGCATGGTTGAACTTGAAGCCATGGAGGTCGATGAAGATATCGTCGAGCTGAAACAGCTGGTTGATAAGCACTTCAAGCTGACCGGTTCTGCAGTTGCCAGGGCAGCGCTGGAAGATTGGGACAATGCCTTATCTCAATTCATCAAGGTTATGCCGACAGACTACAAGCGTGTACTTGCTGAAATGAAAAAACAGCAACAGCAGGCCGTTGCATAATAGCGGCATATAACTGATACAAAAGAACAAGAGTGATGAAGTAAAGCATGGGTAAGCCAACAGGATTTAAAGAGTTCGAGCGCAAAACAGAAGCGTATCGCGAAGCTGCGTTACGGCTGGAGGATTACGGTGAGATTTTTACCGGTTCACATGATGTGGATCAGCTGCAAACCCAGGGTGCCCGCTGCATGGATTGCGGTGTGCCGTTCTGCATGTCAGCTAACGGCTGCCCGGTCAATAACCTGATTCCTGAATGGAATCACCTGGTTTATAGCGGACAGTGGGAAAGAGCGTTAAACCGGCTGCATAAAACCA
Source organism: Gammaproteobacteria bacterium (assembly GCA_030641945.1). Taxonomy (GTDB): domain Bacteria; phylum Pseudomonadota; class Gammaproteobacteria; order SZUA-229; family SZUA-229; genus JABDQW01. The sequence continues at coordinate 1,395 of DAOWLL010000153.1, forward strand.
ATAATTTTCCCGAATTTACCGGTCGTGTCTGTCCGGCGCCCTGCGAAGGTTCCTGTGTTCTGGGGATAACCAATCCGGCGGTTACAATCAAGAATATCGAGCATGCAATCATTGATCACGGCTTTGAACAAGGCTGGGTTAAAGCTGTCGCTCCTGCAAGCAGAACCGGTAAAGCCGTTGCTGTTATCGGCTCAGGCCCGGCGGGTCTTGCAGCAGCTGCGCAATTGAACAAGGCTGGCCACAACGTCACCGTTTACGAGCGTGCCGATCGTGTCGGTGGCCTGCTGATGTACGGTATACCCAACATGAAACTGGGCAAAGATGTTGTTCAGCGCAGGGTTGATTTGATGCATGCCGAAGGCATCGAATTCGTTACCGGTGCTGATGTTGGCGGCAGTGGCAGCAACGCTGTTGATATGAATGACCTGGTCAAGGAAAACGACGCCGTACTGTTTGCCACAGGCGCAACCAATCCGCGCAACCTGGATGTACCGGGCCGTGAGCTGAACGGTATTCATTTTGCGATGGAATTTCTGACGGCTAATACGCGCAGCCTGCTTGATTCCAATCTGCAGGATGGCAACTACATTTCTGCCGGCGGCAAGAACGTGATTGTCATCGGTGGTGGCGATACCGGCACCGACTGCATCGGCACCTCGATTCGCCATGGCTGCAAATCCCTGGTCAATTTTGAACTATTGCCGCAGTCGCCTGCAGAGCGCGCCGAAGATAACCCGTGGCCGTTATGGCCGGTCATTCACCGCGTGGATTACGGGCATGAGGAAGGTATCGAACGCTTCGGCAGTGATCCACGTGAATATTGTATTTTGACCAGGGGATTTATCGGTGATGATGCCGGCAACGTGACTGCGGTTAAAACCATAGAAGCCAGATGGACGCGGGTTGATGGGAAATGGAACATGGAAGAAGTTGCGGGTACTGAAAAAACATGGGAGGCAGACCTGGTACTGCTGTCAATGGGTTTCCTCGGTCCTGAACACTATGTGAGTAATCATGTCGGCATCGAATATGATAACCGCTCCAACTACAAAGCCGACTACGGCAAATATGCAACCAGTGTCAAAGGTGTGTATGCGGCCGGCGATTGCCGTAGAGGGCAGTCACTGGTTGTCTGGGGCATAAATGAAGGGCGTGAAGCTGCGCGTGAGATTGATCGTGACTTGATGGGTGCAACCAGCCTGCCATAGCCTGGTTTTTGTGCTGGCTTAAACGACTGGAACAGGCTTATCCTGGTATTTGTCTTCGCACTCCCTGACAAATCTTTCCAGCAGGCGCTCGCTGCCATTTTCAAAATCAATAAACTCGATTCCAAGCAGGTATGAATCCTGAGAAAGCCTGCGTGCGGTCACAATCCTGCAGCGGGCATACAGTTTCGAACTGTATTTGTCCATGTCTGGAAAGTCAGTGACGGCCTTGAGACGGATCTGGTCAAGTGGGTGGTTCTGGATGCCGCGGGGCTCGATCTCGTCAGCCACCCAGCTGTCGCAGGCAAATTGCAGGCCTTTGATGGAAATATCGATAGATTCAACAGGCAAAACCGTACCGTCTTCCAGTATCAATTCAACAGGAAGTTTAACTTTGTATCGGTGAGTGCCTCTGCGCTCGAATGGTACGGATGTAGGTAATGACATAACAACTTACATTGTAGTACAAGATATCCACAGATGCAGCAGATATTGTCGATTGTAAGCTTTTGATTTGGCAGCCTATTTTGTTGTGGTTGCGACAACAGGCTACAGTTTGTCAGTGCAGTGTCGTAATCAGGCTGCTCTGTATATATCCTTGCCCAGGATTGAATCCCGAATTCGATGCGGGCTATGGATAAGTGGCTTTAGTTGCTGGCGTTGAGCGCCTGTTGATAGGCGGAATTTACCGCGTCACCGAAACAGACAAAATACACATCGGTTATACCCGGGTACTTTTCAGTTTGTGCCAGTACCGTGCTAACGGCGATTGCTGCTGCCAGTTCAACTGGGTAGCCATAGACACCGCAGCTGATTGCGGGAAATGCAATTGTGTGAACATGGTTTTCATCAGCCAGCTGCATGCTGCGTTGATAGCAGCTGCTCAGCAAGGCGGCCTCGTTGGCATCGCCGCCGTGCCATACGGGTCCGACAGTGTGGATCACGTGCTTTGATGGCAGGTTGTAGCCGCCGGTAATTTTAGCATCGCCGGTGGCGCAGCCGTTTAGCGTTCTGCATTCGGCCAATAGTGCGGGGCTGGCTGCTCTGTGAATAGCGCCATCAACACCGCCGCCACCCAGTAGCGCATTGTTGGCGGCATTGACGATTGCATCCACGCCAAGTGTGGTGATGTCATCTGTGATGATATGGATGTGCGCCATTTTGTCAGACAGCAATAAAAGTCATTTGCATGATCGTTATGGTAACATCTTCCTCCATTTTTTTGACTGATCGAGCCGGTATTCGATCGCTGTTCTCATTTTAAAAAGGGTATTGGCTATGGATGAACTACAACTTGAAGATCTTGATGTAACCAAAATCGATTTTGCCGGTTTGATTGACACCTACGTTATACCGTGGGGTATCAATATCATATTTGCACTGCTGATATTCATTGTCGGTAAGTTTCTGGTTAATGTAATTACTAATCTCGTCAAGAAGCTGATGGGCAAGGCAAAGGTGGATGCCATTCTTGTCAACTTCATCGGTTCGATTATAAAGTCGGTGCTGCTGCTGTTCGTTGTTATCGCCGCGCTGGACCAGCTTGGTGTTAATACGACATCATTAATTGCATTGATTGGTGCTGCCGGCCTGGCTATCGGTCTGGCCTTGCAGGGCTCGCTGCAGAACCTGGCATCCGGTGTGATGCTGATCATATTCAGACCATTCACTGCTGGTGACTTTGTTGAGGCCGGAGGCGCAATGGGCGTTGTTGAAGAGATTGGTATCTTCACCACCATGATGCGTACCGGGGATAACAAGGAAGTCATCGTACCCAACGGACAAATGTTCGGCGGCATCATCACCAATTACTCCAGGCGCGATACCCGTCGTGTTGATATGGTCTTCGGTATTGGCTATGGCGATGACATACGCAAGGCAAAAGACATCATGACCGGAATCATTGCAGCGGATGAACGCATACTGAAAGATCCAGAGCCGCTGATAGCAGTGGGTGAACTTGCGGACAGCAGCGTCAACTTCAACGTGCGCCCATGGGTCAGCAGCGGCGATTACTGGGGCGTGTATTTTGACCTGAATGAAAAAATCAAACTGGCGTTTGATGACAATGGAATTTCTATTCCATTCCCGCAGATGGACGTACATCTGGATAAGAGTGAATAATGAATAACGCAAGGAATCAAATGAACAAGATAAGTCTGATTAATCTGGTCGTCATAGCATCGCTTACCTGTGTTAATGCAAGCGCAGCTGAAGAAGAAAAAGAAGATAAGGAAAAGGAGTCGCCGTGGACAACAACTGCAGGACTCGGTTATGTCAATACCTCGGGTAATACCAATACCGAGACACTTATTTTCAAGTTTGATACCGCTTATGAAATTGAGAAATGGAAGCATGAAGGTCATTTTGATACCTTGAATGCAAGTACAGATGATATCTCCACTGCCGACAGAAAGCGGTTGACTGCACAGTCTAATTACAAGTTCAGACCACGTGATTATTTCTATGGAAACTTCAGTTATGAAGATGACAAGTTCAGTGGTTTCGAATACCAGGCTAAAGTAAGTCTTGGTTATGGTCGCAAGATTATTCTTACGGATAAGCATGAGCTTGATGGTGAGATCGGTCCCGGTTATAGAAACTTCAAAGTTGATAATGCATCGGCCAGTGAAGATGAGGCGCTACTACGCCTGGCCGGTTTTTATAAATGGAAAATTTCTGACCACTCTGATTTCAACCAGGACCTGATTGGGGATTTTGGTGAGCTACAGGATGAATGGAGATCAATAAC
>DAOWLL010000567.1 GCA_030641945.1 Gammaproteobacteria bacterium
ATTTGTGCTGCAAAGCAGACCCGAAGGGCAAATCACAGGGATGTGATTTGCAACGTAACTCGCTCCAGCAGGAGCGAAACTAATGCTTAGTTACACGTGATAATAAAAATATGCGATGACATTAATGTCATTATTGAGAAATCAAACATTCAATCACGCGAAATGTTGAAATTAATAACGATAAAGTAAAACAAAAAGCAGAATATGCGAAACTAAGCGCATATGACATCAACGTTATCCACGCAGACGCAATCCACTTCCGAAGAACCGTTCGAGTATCAGTCTGTTGAGGTGCTTAAAGGTGTAGGCCCCAGTGTTGCAGCCAAACTTGAAAAACTGGGTATCTACCGGGTACAGGATTTACTGTTTCATTTGCCGCTGCGCTATGAAGACCGTACGCGTGTGATACCAATCGGGTCGTTGCAGCATGGCCAGCATGCGGTAATCGAGGGAGTTATCGAACATGCCGAGGTGCGTTACGGTGGCAAGCGCCGTGGTGGCAGGAGTGGCCGCTCCCTGTTGTGTCATGTTGCAGATGGCACTGGTTCTGTACTGTTGCGGTTCTTTTATTTCAACGCCACACAACAGGCCAACCTGGTCAAAGGTGTGCGTGTGCGTTGTTATGGTGAAGCGCGCTTCAATAATCACCGCATTGAAATGGTGCATCCCGAATACCGGCGCCTGTTTGATCAACAGGCTACTGCAGTAGAGGAAACCATGACACCGGTATATGCTAAAACCGAGGGTGTACACCAGGCGCTGCTCAGGAACCTGATCGACCAGGTGCTGCATAAGCATAACGGTGGGCAACTTCATGAATACGTCCCTGATATATTATTGGAGAAGCATGATTTTCCGAATTTGCAGCAGGCTATACAGATGCTGCATCATCCCTCGCCTGATACTTCACTGCAACAGCTTGAGCAATGCAGACACCCGGCGCAACAGCGCATGATATTCGAAGAATTGCTTGCGCATCAGTTGAGCATGATGCAATTGCGGCAGCGTGTACAACAAGAAGAGACTGAGCCGTTGCAGATTGATGCAATACAGCTCGATGACTTCAGGCGGAAATTAGCGTTTGATCTCACATCTGCACAGCAGACTGTTATTGCAGAAATTCTTGATGATCTTGCGACGGCATCACCGATGATGCGATTGCTACAGGGTGATGTTGGATCGGGCAAGACAGTTGTTGCCGCGTGTGCAGTGCTCGCTGCCGTCGCTTCTGATAAGCAGGCAGCGATAATGGCGCCCACCGAAATTCTTGCCGAACAGTTATTCGTCAATTTTTGCAACTGGTTTTCAGCAAAGGACTGCGTACTGCTGACAGGTAAAGACAAAGGGCGGCTTCGAGAAAGTAAACTCAAAGCAATCAAGGATGCAGACGTGCATGTTATTGTAGGTACGCATGCGTTGTTCCAGCAAGATGTTGAATTTAATAAACTGTGTTTAATCATTGTTGACGAACAGCACCGCTTCGGTGTGCATCAACGACTGGCGCTAAAGGATAAAGGCCGATTCGATGGGGGTGTTCCACATCAGTTAATCATGACGGCAACACCGATACCTAGAAGCCTCGCAATGACGGCTTATGCTGACCTTGATTATTCGATTATCGATGAATTGCCATCCGGCCGTAAACCGGTTTCAACAGTCGGTGTTTCCGAGCAGCGGCGACAGGAAGTTCTGTATCGCGTGACCAAATCCTGTGCCAGGGGTGAGCAGGCCTACTGGGTTTGTACACTGGTCGAGGAGTCGGAAGTACTGCAATGCCAGGCAGCAGAAGAAACAGCCAGTGCATTGCAGCAGGCGCTCCCGGAGCTGAGTATCGGTCTGGTGCATGGTCGCATGAAACAGG
>DAOWLL010000630.1 GCA_030641945.1 Gammaproteobacteria bacterium
CGGTAAAGTTATAATGGATGGTGATCTCGCTGGCGACAGACTTATCCCATGATGCAGTAGACATACTGCGTTGTGAATTGTTGATTTTAACGTCAAGTGTTAATTGTGTGGCCGGCGTCTTGATGGCAGGGGTGGGGACAGAGACTTTGCTGCCACCGCTGCCGGGAACAGAAGTAGTGCCTGCCGCGGTGGTCTGCATCATGTGCTCGGGTACATTGCGGACAGTAAACCAACGATACTCCTGGCCACGCTGGAGAACCACATACTGGCCAGACTTGATTTGCCGGTACTGTCCGTCAAGTGTTAACACCGTTTTTTGGGATATAGGGGTTTTTGATGACTTGCTCTCAGAGCTAATAGGGTATGGGTCTGGCTTGATACGTTTTATGCCCCACAGCGATGCCGCCTGGGTAGGCTTCAAGAGACGGATTTGTTTGGGTGATGTGGCGAGCGGAATCGTAACCGATGTGCCAAAATCCACCTGAGTATATTGATTGCCATCTTGTCCGGTGATGTTGGCGATGGACTTGACCTTGCCTGCCCGTGTCTTAGCAGAGCTGAGGATCCGTACGAGGACGACATCGTCTACCTTGAGATTGACCGAATACGGATCAAGCAAAAGTCGCGATGTGCTCCCACTGCCACTGCCGATGGTTGGTTTTGGCAGGGCAGCAAGATTCCAACTGTTGAACAATGGATGGATCGTTGTATCAACGGTTGTTTCGAAAACTTGTGGAGGTTCGCCATTAAATGCCCCGGATCGAAACGCTGCTCCAGCCGGTAGAGTTACCGGCTTGCGTCCCTCGGCAAACATGGCCAGTTTAACATAAGCGGCCACCGCAGGACGTGGCAGATAGCCAAGCAGTTCTATCAATTTGCGTAGTGAAGGACGTCGCCGAGTCGTACGCAAATAAGTTTCATGGGCGATGACCTCATCGTAGAATGCGAGCACATCACAAACATAGGCCCACATTTCCAACAACATGATACCCAAATCGTCTTTACCCCGTGCGCGCCAATGTGCCAGAGGAACCTTGCTCCGAAGTGCCGTCAGCATGGCCTTTCGAAATTCGGAAAATGTTGCGATCTGCCTTGGAATTGTATCAAGACCGGCCGGAATGTTCAGCTCAGGCGGATGAATATACCTGTCGCAGGGACAGTTCGGTTCCGTAAACCCGGTATCTTTACCACTGGAACAACTCATGCGTCACCCTCCATAATTAACCGCAATGAACCTCTTTCAGGATGAAGGGGATCATTCTCTATTCGGATGATTTCGTTTTTAGCGACTGGTTCTGAAAGTTCCGTAAAATTTTTCAATGCATACCAGCCGCGGCGATGAATCCGCATACCTTTGACCGCCCGAACGCCGGACACGTTCTGGATGACTGCCTCAAGAGATGACCTATCCAGGGATGTGCCAAAGGTGAAGTTATCGGGGGAGAAAAAGCCGGAACGGGCACGAATTCCGGACTTTCCGAGTAAGGCTTCCAGTACGCGTTCTTTGACTTCACCGCAATAGGCGTCAGGTTTTACGCATACGGTGATTTCCAGATCCAGATTCACATAACG
>DAOWLL010000159.1 GCA_030641945.1 Gammaproteobacteria bacterium
AATTCAGGGCGAAGCACACCCTCCAGTTCCGGCGGCGGGGCAGATGGACGCACCAGCATATAGGTGGCAAGCATGACCAGCAAAAATAGCCCGAACAGGATAAGTGTGCCTTTTGGGAATTTGTTGTTAGTCATGATGGTATGTACCTGGCAGATATATGATGCATTCGAACACAGAGCGTGAGATCAAACTTATGCAACTGCGGTCCTGCTCGCCGAACAGGTGTGGATCGCCCGTAGCACCCAATAAAGCATACGCCTGCTCAAAAGCTTTGTGTTAATAACAAGCTCGAATTCATTGATCAACCACATGGTTGAACTTGATGATATGTTCGTTGATCACACCAGGCTTTATAAGTTCCAGGTAACCGTCACCCAGATTGATGGTGCAGGGTGACAGTGAGCCGCACTCGTAGATAATCCGGTCTTCTACATAGCCATATTTTTCAACCTGTGCGGTGGCAGGTTCTGTCAACTGGCCATACGTGCCTCTCATATAAGCCCTGGTTTTTGCCTGTTTCTTTATCTGTTCGAAAACCTTGTCTACCGCTTCCGGTGTCACTGTGGTGGCCGATGGGTAAGGAATATGCAGTGTTACAATCCACTGGTCTTTAAACAGTTTTATATAGATATTGTTTTTTGTGGTTCTGGATGGGCTGGCATTATTCCCCTCCCTGGAAAAGTGTCCGGCATGGATATCCATTTTTTTCGCTTGCTGTTCAGATAGTGCCGTAGCTGGAACAATAGCAATTGTAGTCAGAATGGATAACAGGATACTTTTGAGGATAGCTTTTTTCATTTCAATAAATCCGTCTGGTTGATCATTAACTTGCTGTGTGGCCGCGAAGCTGGTGGCTGACAAATATGGATGCCGTCAGCAGGATGATTGCGCCAGCCTGATGTGCAGTTGCGAGGGCCACCGGAACCACCAGCAGCAAGGTGGTAATCCCAAGTGTCAATTGCAGTGCAAGCGCTGCCAGCAGCAGATGCAGGCCGGTAACACTGTGTGATTCCTGTTGTGACTTTCTGGCTATCCAGAAGAATGCCGGGATAACCAGGAATAACAAGGTAGCCATTACCCTGTGATTAAACTGCACCGTCACAATATTCTCGAAAAAATTCCGCCATGCAGGCGAGAGCTCGAGCAGCCCGACGGGTATCAGCCGCCCATCCATTAATGGAAATGTATTAAAGGCAAAACCAGCCCGGGTACCTGCAACAAATCCACCGCTCAAGGCAGTAATAAATATGATGATTGTAATGACCAGCGACAGCTGTCCGAGTTTCCTGTTCGCGCTTTTTAGCTTGTCATCAACATTCGGGTACAGTAAATCAAGAGCAACCCAGAACATGTAGGCGTAAATGACGATGGCCAGTGCCAGGTGTGCCGTCAGGCGGTACTGGCTGACGTGGGGGTCGTTTACCAGGCCGCTTTTCACCATGTACCAGCCCATCAGCCCCTGCAGGCCGCCGAGTACAAACATTGTAATCAGTTTGGGCGTCAGGACCCTGTTGATTTTTCCTTTAACAAGAAAGAACAGAAAGGGCAGCAGAAAAATGACGCCAATCGAACGGCCCAGTAATCGATGGCCATATTCAAACCAGAAAATGGATTTGAACTCGCCTAATGACATTGCGAAGTTTTTCAGTTTGTACTCGGGGAACTGCTGATAGAGAAGAAACGCATCTTCCCACTCCGCCTGGTTTAACGGCGGTAATATGCCCATGATCGGTTCCCATTGCACCATGGAGAGGCCGGAGCCGGTAAGCCGGGTAACGCCACCGCGGATAATCATGGCGAAGATGGTTGCGCCGCAGACCAGCAGCCTGATGGCGATGTGTTTATGGTTCGTGTTTATAGAAGGGCTCATGTTCAGTTCGGGTAATCTTGATTGCTGCTGCAGACGAGGGTTGTGAATTGTAATAGCTGCGGCCTGATCTTACAAACAAAGTAATGATTCACCGCAGAGACGCAGAGGCGCAGAGAAATCTTTTTATGTGTATCTGTTGGTTGGGATAGCGTAACGTAACCCGGCATGATTCCGTATACGAAAAATGTTAGATTACTTAAACAAACAACGTGCTATTGGTTTTCTCTGCGCCTCTGCGCCTCTGCGGTAAATAAGGATTTTTAAAAGTCAGCTGTTTTTGCGCAATAAGGCATTTTTAGCCTTGCGTATCATGGCCCTCATGGTTGTTTCGTCGACATGGTCGTGAGACACCAGCTTTGCGAGTTTGTGCAAACGCGAATCATGTGTTTTGAAGTGCAGCTGGAACCAGTCGTTCAGTCTTTGCTTGAACTTCTGGTCATCCAGTTCAGCTGCATTTTCATATTCATCGGCAATATCACGGATATCATCCAGCAAGCGTTCATGGTCAGCCTGGTGTTCCCTGTATTGATCATAACTGTGCTTTTCCATCATCTGCTCTTCAAGGGCAAAATGGGCCGATATGCTGCCATAGATATCACCCAGGCTGTCAATTACGCTTTCTTTATCGGCCTTGTCATCGATCATTGCATAGATGGTATTTACCTGTTCGATGAGTTTTTCGTGCTCGTAATCAACACCGGGCATTCCGGTGCAAAATTCTTCTCGCCATTCTATTAATGCCATTTACAGGCTCCCGTGTATGATTAAAAGTGGCCTGGCTGGTTCAGGATTGCACTACAGGCATCGTGAACACGATAGCTCATAAACCACGTCTTGATGAATTATCCCATATTGTAATCTTTTTAATTATTACGCGCCCTCGGTTTTGTAGGCATCAGACCCATTGTTGAATCTCGTCTGCGGTATTCTCTGAAACGGGTTCACGATGGCAAGCGTCTATGTAAATTATTCTCAATATGATATTAGATACTCATTATATACGGGCTATAGGCAAGCATTTAACGTCAGGGTGTTGCCTTTTGTTAAAAATAGTGAGAGGGTGTCGCTGCTAAATTTGATACGTCTATATAATGGTCAATTGACATAGATCAAGGCCAAGTATGGCGAGTTTAAATAATCTGCGCTATTAAAGGTGTCATTTGACACACAGTGGGTGTCATATGACACAGCTGAGGATAAAATCTGTCCAGCTGTAGATGAATTCCATTCCTTACCGGATACAAACCGAAGGGAATGCAGTTCTTTGTAGTCTGTGACTACTAACTATTAATTAAAAAAAATACAAGGAGGCTTAACATGCCCCAAGAAGAGAACGTGCCAAAACCGGAGCAAATCCCTTTCTTCCAGAGGATGCTCGAAAATCCATTCCTGTTACTGTTCATAGGTGTCGTCATGCCCACTGTTTTCTATATCCTGTGGGGGATCATGGAAATCGCCACCATACCTGTCGCTGAATAGACAAGGAGACTATATATGACTTCATATTTACCCCCTTCGGATCGCATCTGGTGGAAGACGCCGGTTGGAAAGCAGGAGATAATCTGGATAGGCATTGCACTGGTCTGGTGTCTGATCATGTTTTTCATGATGCCCTACTGGCATATTTATGGAAAACAGAACCTCTCTAATGAGGCCTATCAGACCACGCCGGCAAAATTTCAGGCCAGGGTTGATGAAATGGTTGAGAAATACCAGGTCGGTGAAGAGGCGGGCATTCCGATTGTACGCCCACCCGCGGGCAGTGATGTTTATATGCTGGGCCGACTCTGGCAATGGTATCCGATTCTTGAACTGGAAAAAGACAAATCGTATCGGATTCATCTCTCCTCAATGGACTGGCAGCATGGTTTCTCCTTACAGCCAGTAAACATAAACTTACAGATTGTGCCTGGTTATGAAATGGTGGTAACCATGACGCCTGATCAGGCCGGCGATTACGCCGTTGTTTGTAACGAATATTGCGGCATTGGCCACCATACCATGCTCGGCAAAATCTACGTGAAGGAGAATTAAAATGGCCCAATTTAGAGTTTGCCCGGATTCGGGTTTCTATTTTGACAAGTCGGCTGAAAGCCTGATTAAGGTAAATGCTGTTGCAGGTGTTGTTGCACTGCTGGTTGCCGGTATTATGGCGCTGGGTGTGGTCCTGACCCGTTGGCAGGAAGTTCATTTATTACCGGCTGATCTGTTCTACCAGGTGTTGACCTCGCATGGTATCAACGCACTGATCTTCTGGATCATTTTCTTTGAAATCGCGGTGCTGTATTTTGCCTCATCAACACTGTTGCGTACACGGCTGGCGGCGCCAAGATGGGCCTGGGCAGGGTTTGCACTGATGCTCATCGGTGCGGTGATGAACAACGTGGCGGTGCTGCAAGGCAATTCAAGCGTTATGATGACCTCATATGCGCCGATGCAGGCAGAGCCCCATTTCTACCTGGGTCTGATTCTGTTCGCAGTGGGTGCGTTAATCGGAACCTTCGTCTTTTTTGGCACACTGGTTATCGCCAAGGATGATAAAACCTATGAGGGTTCAATTCCGCTGGTGACTTTCGGTGCCTTGACGGCTGCAATTATTGCCGTATTTACCATTGCCTGCGGTGCCATCATCCTGGTGCCGACTTACCTGTGGTCTCTCGGTTACATCAACCATATCGATGCAGAAATGTACCGTGTTATCTGGTGGGGCCTGGGACACTCATCACAGCAGATTAACGTAGCTGCACATGTCACTATCTGGTACCTGATAGCCGGTATTATATTTGGTGCACGACCCATGTCGGAGAAAGTGAGTCGTTTTGCATTCCTGCTTTATATCTTCTTCCTGCAACTGGCCAGTGCTCACCATATCCTGGTTGACCCGGGCATCAGCTCTGAGTGGAAGGTATTCAACACCAGTTACGCCATGTACCTTGCGGTACTGGCCAGTATGATTCATGGCCTGACTGTACCTGGTGCAGTGGAAGTGGCGCAGCGTAGCAAAGGATACACCAAGGGTCTGTTCGAGTGGCTGCGCAAGGCGCCATGGGGAAATCCGGTGTTCTCCGGCTTCTTCCTGTCGCTGATCCTGTTCGGATTCATCGGCGGTATCACAGGTGTTGTTATGGGAACCGAGCAGATTAACCTGATCATCCATAACACCATATATGTACCGGCACATTTCCACGCGACTGTGGTAACGGGTACGACACTGACATTTATGGCTTTGACCTATTTGCTGATTCCGGTGCTGTTCAGGCGTGCATTGTTCCTGCCATGGGTAGCTAAAATGCAACCTTTTGTATTTGCGGGTGGCATGACATTGATGATTCTTTTCATGCTGGGCGCAGGTACGCTTGGCGTTTCACGCCGCCACTGGGACATGGATTTCACCGGTGCTGCAC
>DAOWLL010000144.1 GCA_030641945.1 Gammaproteobacteria bacterium
ATACATATCCGCCCCATAACGGGACGGACAAAATGCTTTAAGCCTCGCTGTTTATTGCACTTGCAACGTTTTCAACCGTAAAGCCGAAGTGCTTGAACAGGTCACCGGCCGGTGCTGATTCGCCGAAGGTGTCGATACCGACAACAGCGCCGTTAAGGCCAACATACTTGCGCCAGAAGTCACTCACACCCGCTTCAACCGCAACGCGTGCGGTGCACGATGATGGCAATACGGATTCCCTGTATGACGCATCCTGCGAATCAAATACATCAGTCGCCGGCATGGAAACAATGCGAACGTTCTTGCCGGACGCTTCTGCTGCGGCCACTGCCAGTCCAACTTCAGAACCGGTAGCAATAACGATGACATCCGGTGCGCCATTGCTGTCTTTCAGCACATATCCGCCCCTGGCGATATCTGCAATCTGTGCATCGCTGCGATCCTGATGTTCAAGGTTCTGACGTGACAGGATCAATGAAGTCGGGCCGTTCTTTTTCAGTACCGCCGCTTTCCAGGCAACGGCAGTTTCCACAGCATCACAGGGGCGCCATACAGTCATGCGAGGAATCATGCGCAGTGTTGCAGTCTGCTCAACCGGCTGGTGGGTTGGGCCATCTTCACCCAGGCCGATAGAGTCATGGGTAAACACTTCGATGTGCTGGATACTCATCAGTGCTGCCATACGCAATGCATTACGCGCATATTCAGAGAACATGAGGAAGGTTGCGCCATAAGGCACAAAACCGCCATGCAGTGAAATGCCGTTAATTATCGCGGCCATACCGAATTCGCGAACACCGTAGTTCAGGTAGTTGGCATCAGCCGTATTGGCACGCATTGGCACTGAGTTGGAAACGATCGTCAGGTTTGAACCTGCAAGGTCGGCAGAACCGCCCATGAAATCAGTGAAGGAAGAAAGAGCTTCGATAGAAATCTGAGATGCCTTGCGGCTTGCGATGGTGTCGCCCTTATCAGCGACAGACTTGATGAATGCATCTGCCTGGCTTTCCCAGTCAGCAACCAGCTCACCGGCCATGCGACGTTCAAAATCAGCTGCCAGATCCGGGTAAGCCGCCTTGTATGCATCGAATTTTTCATTCCATGCCGCTTCTGCTGCTGCGCCTTTGTCCTTAGCGTCCCAACCGGCATAGATGTCATCAGGAATCTCGAAAGAACCGTATGACCAGCCAAGTTCCTTGCGGGTCAGTTCGATTTCATCCGCACCCAGTGGCGCGCCGTGACACTCTTCTTTGCCACCCTTGTTGGGTGAACCAAAACCGATGGTTGTCTTGCAGCAGATCATCGAGGGCTTGTCCGTTACAGAATGCGCTTCTTCAATAGCTGCCTTGATGGCATCTGCGCTGTGGCCATCAACATTTGCAACCACGTGCCAGCCATAGGCTTTAAAGCGGGCAGGCGTATCATCGGTAAACCAGCCTCCGACTTGACCATCAATCGAGATGTTGTTGTCATCGTACATGGCAATCAGCTTGCCAAGACCCAGTGTACCGGCAAGCGAACATGACTCGTGGGAAATACCTTCCATCAAGCAGCCGTCACCGAGGAAAACGTAGGTGTTATGGTCAACAATATCGTGGCCATCCTTGTTGAAGTGTGCAGCCAGTGCTTTTTCAGCAATCGCCATGCCCACGGCATTGGTAATACCCTGTCCCAGCGGGCCAGTCGTCGTCTCAATACCCGGCGCATAACCGTATTCCGGGTGGCCAGGTGTTTTTGAATGCAGCTGACGGAAGTTTTTGATTTCATCCATCGGCAGGTCATAACCAGTCAGGTGCAACAGCGAATATGGCAGCATGGAGCCATGGCCATTGGACATGACGAAGCGGTCACGATCGACCCATTTTGGATTTGAGGGATTGTGCTGTACGAAGTCGTTGTAGAGGACTTCTGCGATATCAGCCATACCCATCGGGGCACCAGGGTGACCTGAATTGGCTTTTTGGACGGCGTCCATACTGATTGCGCGAATGGCGTTAGCCAGCTCTCTGCGTGAAGGCATAATGCTCTCCAATAAAAGTTTTGAAACTATATAAGTAACCCGAGCATGCTGCAGGCAGCCTGCTCGGGACCTGAAATTCTTAGATTATTCTTAATAAAATCAACAGGTCAGACACCCCCAACAGCGCGATTTATACCGTGCCTGACGTGGAAAGGCGCGTATTTTCCCTCAATTCACCCGAATGGGCAAGCCAAGGACTTGATCTATGGCAAAGAGAGCGACGTCTTTTAAAATTTGCAGGCGAGTCCGCTAATAAACGCAAATCAACGCGAATATAAAAAAACACTATATGTCCGCAAATGAACGCTAATGCACGCAAATATTAATTAGTTTTTAAATCGGTGCTTATGCGCAGCAAAAGCAACCGATACCATTAGCGTTTATTTGCGTTCATTTGCGGACTATTGTTTTTGAGCCATTCAGGCGTGTTAAGACTTCCACTTGATGGAACAGCCCATGCTGGGTACCTGATCTTCGGGACCACGCCCGGTTTGTGCAACCTGCTTCATGGCTTCAAACAGATCACGCCTGACATCACCTTCGGCGGTCTGCTTGCGGCTGGCATCGAGGCGACCGCGGTATTGCAGCTTGAGATCCTTGTTGTAGCCAAAGAAATCCGGCGTGCACACAGCACCATAGGCCCTGGCCACCTGCTGGGATTCATCGATAAGATAGGGAAAAGGAAAATCGTACGCCTGTGCGATTTCCTTCATATTGTCGAACGAATCCTCTTCATATTCCTGCGGATCATTCGACATGATGGCGACACTGTTGATACCCAGATCCATCAGTTCACGGGTATCGCGCACAATACGTTCACGAATGGCTTTCACATAGGGACAGTGATTGCAGATAAACATCACCAGCAGCCCGTTCTCACCACGACAGGACTCAACGTCCCAGACCCTGCCATCAACACCGGGCAGGGAAAAATCGACGATATCCTGATCAAACTCACAAACGGGCGTTTCAAGGCTAACCATTACATTATTTCTCTTTGACTGAGTGACACACAAGGCCGGAACCGGGCTTGCCGGCGACCAGGGAGGCATATGCTACCAGCACTATATATATGTACAAGCATCAATCTCTGCGTCTGGCCGGATTTCTGTCGCTGCGTGACTATCATCCGCAGTCTACCGCGTTACAGACGGGCAATGAATAATCTGCATGCACAGCCGTCTAATTGAATATCAGGCTGTTACGATGCATTTTTACCGAACTGAAACTGCCTCAATCAGTCAAAAGCATTATCTCTGATCATGCTTGATATACCTACTTCAGCAATCACATGAGGGCAGAAAAATAGTGGGCATCATCAAGCAGAAAATCATTGAAACTTGCGTTTACAGCCCCCATTAATATAGCTCTACTGAATAATCGATGGTAAAATGGTCGATTCGATTTACAACTTGCACTCATGACTGGCAGCGCATAAATGGCAACACAAGCAACTGAAAAAGCACAGAAATCACGTCTTAAGCTACTTATCGCCAAGGGTAAGGAGCAAGGTTACCTGACCTATTCAGAGGTGAATGACCACCTGCCGGAAGGTATTGTAGACCCATCCCAGATTGAGGATATCATTAATACCATTAATGATATGGGTATCACCGTGTGCGAAACAGTCCCGGAAAGCGAGTCACAGATCCTGAGTGACAGCTCGGTGAGTGAAGCCGATGATGACACCACCGAAGAAGCGGTTGCCGTGCTCGCCTCAATAGAGACAGAACTTGGACGCACCACCGACCCGGTCCGCATGTACATGCGCGAAATGGGCAGCGTCGAACTGCTGACGCGCGAAGGCGAAATCGAGATTGCGAAACGCATCGAAGAAGGCCTGAAACAGGTACTTCATGCACTCGCCACCAATCCGCGCACCGTTGGCACCGTGCTTGAAATGTGGGAGCGTGTCGAAGCAGGCGAAAACCGACTTAGTGACCTGGTTGCAGATTTCCACAAGAGCGACGAGGAACTTGACCGTCTCGCAGCCGAAGCCCTTGAAAATGCCGCCAGAGAAGCCAAACTTGCTGCTGCAGGCAAACCCAGTGAAAAAGCCGAGGTTGTTGATGTTGGCCTTGACCCTGAGGCCGTTAGAAAACTCTTTACCAAGATCAAACGCGCGCATACCAGAACTGTAAACACCTTCATCAAAGGTGATACCGAAGCAACAACAAAAGCCCGCCAGACAATGTCGGCCGCCTTCCTTGGATTCAAGTACACGCCGATAACAGTATCGAAACTGACTGCGGAACTGCATAAAACCATTGAGCGCATTCGTATGCTCGAACGCCATATTCTTGACCTTGCCGTTAATCGCCACATATGCCGCGCAAGATCATGATTACCACCTTCCCACAGAATGAGACCAACGTTAAGTGGATTGAAGAATACTGCAAGGGCCACGAGTACTCAGAGGCGCTGGCAGAGCTCGCACCAGAAATAAAGCTGACCCAGCAAAAACTGGCTGCACTGGAAAAAGAGTACGGCCTCGGTATTCCTGAAATCAAGGAAATTAACCGCAAGATGTCGATCGGCGAAGCCAAGGCACGCCGCGCCAAGAAAGAAATGGTCGAAGCCAACCTGCGCCTCGTGATCTCTATTGCGAAGAAGTACACTAACCGCGGCCTGCAGTTCCTCGACCTGATTCAGGAAGGCAACATTGGCCTGATGAAAGCCGTTGATAAATTCGAATATCGCCGCGGCTACAAGTTCTCGACCTACGCCACATGGTGGATTCGCCAGGCGATCACACGCTCAATCGCTGATCAGGCCCGCACCATCCGCATACCAGTGCACATGATTGAAACCATTAACAAGCTCAACCGCATCTTCCGCGCCATGCTGCAGGAAATGGGCCGTGAACCCACACCTGAAGAACTGGCTGAAAAGATGGAAATGCCTGAAGACAAGGTTCGCAAGGTACTGAAGATCGCTAAATAACCCATTTCAATGGAAACACCTATTGGTGAGGATGAAGATGCACAGCTTGGTGACTTCATTGAAGACCTCAACATCCAGTCGCCGGATGATTCTGCTACCACTGAGTCACTGCGTGAATCAACCAAGGATATTCTGACAACCTTGACCGCACGCGAGTCCAAGGTACTGCGTATGCGTTTCGGTATCGATATGAATACCGACCACACACTGGAAGAAGTGGGCAAGCAATTCGACGTGACCCGTGAACGCATTCGCCAGATAGAAGCCAAGGCCCTGCGCAAACTGCGCCACCCCAGCCGTGCCGAACACCTGCGCAGCTTCCTGGGTGACGACAGTAATAGCTAACAAAATCGGCTAACAATATCTGCTGACAAAAACTACAGATCCGTTAAAATCGAACACTTCCTTCTCGGGGCCTGTAGCTCAGCTGGTTAGAGCGCTCGACTCATAATCGATCGGTCGAAGGTTCAAGTCCTTCCAGGCCCACCATCTTTTTCCTTTGAATTCATCCGGTTGCGCGATTTTATGGCGGGGATCCATAGACTATGTGTCGA
>DAOWLL010000245.1 GCA_030641945.1 Gammaproteobacteria bacterium
GCATTGTGCTGACGATCGTAGTTGCGGCCATATTCGGCAAGCTCGTTATGAAGATCGTCTGGTTCAGGCAGACGTTGATGAAAATATTGTTTGGAATAGGAATGTCGCTGTTCGGCTTCCTGGTCGCCAGGCTACACCTGCACGTGTTCAACCCTCTCTACCTGAGGTTGGGGAAAATGCAGCGTCTAACCGAAGCTAAAGAAGCGGCAGCTAATAGTCTGTAGAGGCGCGTTGGTGTTTCGTAGGTGGTAGAAAGGATAATCTCTTGATCCTTTTCCGTGAAAATTGATTCACGCCTTATAACTATATAATTGAGGGATTCAAAATGGCAGTTACCAGTAATATAAGTGAATTTGAAGATGAGCTTCATAATGGCATTTATACTAAAAAGATTTTGGTGGAAGGTGATTCGTGGGTATCTCATCCACTTCCTCAAGCCTACAATCTTGCAGAACAGATTGATGCGTTTGATACGCATGAATATCTAATGCTGAATATCGCTGAACCAGGTGATGAGGCACGAGCAATATTCAAGCCACACGGCAGGCAGATGAAACGTCTTAAGCGCTTGCTCAATAGTACGCAATGGGGTGATACATTTGATCTGATTCTGTTAAGTGCTGCTGGAAACGATATCGTTGGTCCGGAAATAAGTGACCACGGTTATGTATTAAATAAGCGGGATTATCCGGGTTTATATGGTAAAGAGCTAATGACAAAGCATTTTTATAATGCAATGTCCGATGTTGTGAAAGGCTATGAGCGATTCTTAAAAATGAGAAACAGCACAGCATTAAATGAGCAAACGCCGGTTATAACGCATGTATACAGTTATTTAATACCGCGTGAAATCGGCACGCATATTGGGCCAATTATGTTCAACAAGGGCTGGATTAAAGTACACCTGAAACATCAAGGGATATCGGATTCTGACGAACAATATGAAATCATTGTTGAAATGCTGGATGCATTTTATCGCAGGATGAAGAGAATCGAGGGTAATTATAATAATTTCCTGGTTGTTGATACCAGGAAGGTCCTTATGAAGCAAGGTATGCCGGACCTGGACCTCTGGTATGATGAAATACACCCGAATGGAAAAGGATTCAAAAAAGTCGCACGTTATATAAGGAAAGCGGCTCAAGACGCAGGGTTGTGGCGATTATCGTAAAAGAGATCGTCCATAAGCTGGTCTCTGTCAACAGGATGATAACAACCGAAGTGAAATCACTTAAAAAAACACTTTGGCTACCGTGTCGTGCATCCGATATTTTGTGTGCGTTATGTCAAAAAAGAATCAAGAGGTCAGGCTCGTTGATTTCACTCTAACAGAAACAAAACAGCCTGCTTTCACGGGCTATTTTATTAGCCATTACTAATTTGCTTTTTATTTCTGAAAGGAGTACTTAGTAAGTTCATTTCTATTGCACAGGGTTATTGGGGAGGGTGCGGTGTTGGAGAAAATATCATATAAAGTCTCATGCGGAAGTCTTCAGCAGTTGCATAATTTTCTTTCATGTCTGGATGTTAATGCATGTGATTTAACAGTGCGAGATACATTTGATGTGCAAAGGGCCGATAACATCGTCGTCGAAATCCTGTATCAGAGTGAAGTGTTTATTCATTAAATACCAGGCTCAATTTTTCGTAAAAGACATTTATAAAGGACAGATACTATGGCACTACAGATTCTGCGAAAGGGGAGTGAGGGTAAGGAAGTAAAACGCTGGCAAAATTTTCTGATCGGTCAAGGTCACCTGCGTGCCAGGGCGGATGGTGACTTTGGACCGATGACAGAAAAGGCGACCAAGGCCTTTCAAAGATCACAGGGCCAATCCTCGGATGGCATCGTCGGACCCCAGACATTAGGCAGGGCTCTTATACTGGGTTTTGATGCCGGTTTTGAAGACCGCGTCGAACCCGACACCAACCCGGTTCTTGTCAGTACATCACCTGTCAGACCGGCGACGGCAAAGACCAGGGAGCGCTTGTTTGGTTCCTTCCGCTATGAGCCCGCACCCACGTCGAGAAATCCCGAACGCATCAAGATCCTGGATGACTGGGAAAACGAAAATATTCAAATGGTCACCTTGCCGCAATTGAAGGGGGTTCCGGTGTTTGGACAGGCGAGCAGTGGCCGGCTGCGGTTTCATAAAAAGGCCGTTGAGCAGCTAAAGGCATTATGGGCAGCATGGGAGGAAGCCGCCGTTCTGCATCACGTGCTGTCATATGAGGGCAGCTTTAATCCGCGTTTCATACGCGGCAGCCGGGAAACCCTGAGCAACCATGCCTACGGCAGTGCTTTTGACATTAACTATAAATGGAATCGACTGGGCGCTGTTCCTGCACTGGAAGGTCAGCATGGGTCGGTGCGGGAGCTTGTGGACATAGCCAATGAACATGGCTTTTTTTGGGGTGGGCACTTTCGGGGGCGGCCGGATGGTATGCATTTCGAGGTGGCAAAACTGCTGTAACTTTTCTTCTGGCGGTGCAGAGATATACTGATGACAACTCGTAACTGCATCGCCAATGATGCTCTGGCTATAGCAGCAAGCCATTAGCGTACTGGTGAAGTTCGCAGGCATAGCAAAAACCTGGTTAACAAAAGAAAGGCATTTACAGTCATCCAGTTACGGGCACTGGAAAACCATATGACATCTGTAATGTTGACAATGATTACTTGATAAAGGGAGATGAATTATGTCCTGGCTTGCGATACCCGCGGTGGGCACTATTACTAAATTGCCGATTGCCTTGAATGGCACCATTGAACTGATAACGCTGATCGGCGGTTTGAAAGATACACTCAATGATCTAAGCACCAGGAATGCTATTGATCTGCTCGATGAACTGGCTTCAAAGCCTGTAGACCCGACTGACCCTGTCGTGATCGCCGCAACGGCGATAACGAGCCGACCAGTAGAAGACATTATCAAGGACTGGAAGCAGTTCAGGGACAAATACAATGGTATACATGGATTGAAGCTGAGGTCGCTTGCCAGAAATTTCAAGGAACTCAAAGGTGAATTCTCGCACCTGCCTAAAATTATTGAATGGAAAATTATCGACTCTGATATAGACAGCAGTCATTCTATCAATCCGGGTGCTCAGCTAAGTTTGAAATCTGCCGGCGAGGCTGCAATTGACATAGAAGCTGGCGCAGCTATTCCACCCTTACCTACAGAACTGATGCTGGCGCGAGGTGATAAAGCCGTTATTAGAATAGGTGTCGATGGAAAACTGGAGTTGGAAGGCAAGCTGGGCTTCTCTGCGGGTGCAGTGGCCGGCCATGTCGCTACTGCCGCACTGGGTCAAGCAGAACTGGACATGTACTTCCTTGAGGAACCCGATACACATTTCGGCGTTGCGGCTGCGCAAAACATCAAAAGCACGCTGTCGGCTGTTTCTGCGGCGGGTATCAGTATTGATTCACCGCTGAATGTCGAACATCTCAGCAAACTTCTGCACGAGCAGGATATGCATTGCATGAAGATATCTGCGCAGGGCACTCTGATGTTTGACGCGAAGCTCGGTTTGGCAAAAACATTCAGTATTGGCGAGCAGATCGTCGTCAAAGCGGGCATGGAAGTTACTTCATCGATTACAGAGAAGGGCGCGTTTGATTACTTGTTCGTCGGTGATGAAATAAACGGCGAAAAGGCGATTGCAGTCCAGATCAAGCGCGCATACGGAAAGGAAAAAATTACGGGTAATGCTTTCGGTGTCGAAGTAGACCCGCGTGATCTTTTCAATAAAGTTCAACCTGTTATCGAGGAGCATCTCGGCAACGCCAGGGACGCACTTGACGAGTTCAAGGAATTCCTGCCCGGATCAGTTAATCTTAACAAGGAATTGTCCAAGCTGATTGACAGACACCTAAGCAAACCGGAGTTGAACAAGGAGATCAAGGTATTAGTGGGTATTGACTCCAGCTCATCTCCGGAAGCAGTGTTGCGAGACAGGATCATCGGTATTATCGAGACCTCTGCTGACGGCTGGTCTGAGCAGGCCTCCGCTGCGGTACCGGGTATCGTTAATTACATTGTTGCCGGGCTGGAAAGGTATTCAGCCATACTGCCTGATATTCGGACTCAGCTCGAAAACATTGTTCTCGAGACGCTGGAACTTAAGCAGGACCTGCTCAAGAAAAAAA
>DAOWLL010000570.1 GCA_030641945.1 Gammaproteobacteria bacterium
TGTAAGCAAATGCATGCCCAGGTATATTCGAGTGATGAACCGCTTCGATGATGCTGTCCTTGGAGAAGAAACCCGATAACCCGGGAATACCGATCAACGCTAACGAACCGACTAATGAAGTCCAGTAAGTGATCGGCAGGTATTTTTTCAGGCCGCCCATCTTGCGCTTGTCCTGCTCACGATGCATGGCAATAATCACCGAGCCGGCTGCCAGGAACAACAGGGCCTTGAAGAAGGCGTGTGTCATCAGGTGAAATACAGCCGCGGAATAAGCCGAGACCCCCAGAGCCACGGTCATGTAACCCAGCTGTGACAGCGTTGAATAGGCAACCACGCGCTTGATGTCGTTCTGCACGATACCGATCAGGCCCATGGAAATAGCCGTGATGGCGCCAATAACAAGGACAAAACTTAGAGCGGCTTCGGAGTATTCAAACAGCGGCGACATGCGGGCCACCATGAAGATACCGGCAGTCACCATGGTCGCCGCATGGATCAGTGCTGAAATCGGCGTCGGGCCTTCCATAGAATCCGGCAGCCAGACATGCAGCGGCACCTGTGCTGATTTACCCATGGCGCCGATAAACAGCAGGATACAGATAACGCTCATCACGTTCCATTCGTGACCGGAGAAAATACTCATGGTCTGCTGCGAGATGCTCTCTGCTTTGGCGAAAACCTCGACATAATCCAGACTGCCGGCGTAAAGCACGACTGCAGAAATACCGAGGATAAAGCCGAAATCGCCAACTCGGTTGACCAGGAATGCTTTCAGATTGGCATAGATGGCCGTCGGGCGCACAGACCAGAAACCGATCAGCAGGTATGAAACCAGGCCCACGGCTTCCCAGCCGAAAAACAGCTGCATGAAGTTGTTGGACATGACCAGCATCAGCATGGAGAAGGTGAACAGCGAGATATAGCTGAAGAAACGCTGGTAGGAGTTTTTACCGGCCAGTGAATCCCTGGGCCAGTTGTGCTCGTCGTCAGCCATGTAGCCGATGGTGTAGACATGAACCGCAAGTGACACGCCCGTCACCACCGCCATCATCATCACGGTCAGCTTATCGATGAGGAAACCGACTTCAAAGCGTATACCTTCCGAAACCATCCAGGTATAAACAGTACCGTTGAAAGTCTCTACGCCGGCAAACACATGCTGGTACAACACATAAAGCGAGAGCACGAACGAGGCACCGACACCAAGGATGGTTGCAGTATGTGCACCTTTGCGTCCGATACCGCCGCCAAAAAAACCGGCAATGATGGCGCCTGCAAGTGATGCCAGAGGTATAGTGAGATATACAGATTCCATTACGACCCCTACCCCTTCATCGCATCTAGTTGTTCAACATCAATGGTGCGGCGGTTACGGAACAGCGTAACCAGGATTGCCAGTCCGATTGCAGCTTCAGCCGCGGCGACAGTCAGGATGAAAAACACGAACACCTGTCCTGAAATATCATTTAAAAAATACGAGAATGCAACAAAGTTGATGTTTGCCGATAACAGCATCAACTCGATACACATCAGCAGAACCACGACATTCTTTCTGTTGAGGAATATGCCGGCAATACTGATCGAGAACAGTATTGCGCCCAGAGTGAGATAGCTCGTTAAACTAATCATTCGCCTGTCTCCGCATCCATTTTTACAACACGAAGGCGGTCTTCCTTGCGCACCTTCACCTGTTTACCCGGTGTCTGGTATTTGGTCTTCTCGCGTCGACGCATGGTCAGTGCAATTGCAGCAACAATCGCGACCAGCAGGATCACCGATGCAACTTCAAACGCGAACACATAGTCGGTATACAGCACCCGGCCCAGTTCCCTGGTATTACTGTAA
>DAOWLL010000593.1 GCA_030641945.1 Gammaproteobacteria bacterium
AGATACACCTGCATGATTCAAATCTAATATGTAGTTCCGTAGGGTGGGCAATGCCCACCGCCTGTCAACTTATGAACATGGTGGGCAGTGCCCACCCTACACTGTAAATCGTTGGCCAGCGAATATTAGTCAAGCAGCTTTTATCCCTTGGACTGTTCAGTAACATCGATATAGAGCTTGAGCTTTTGACCAGGCTGAATATATTTTCCCTTGATGCTATTCCAGCGATGCAGGTCTGAAACACTGACGCTGTAGCGGTTTGCTATACGAGCTAGTGAATCGCCGTTCCTGACCGTATATGATATCGGCTGGATGGTATTCGAGGGTTTTCTGCTGCTCAATTTAGCTGATGAGCTGCTGTTATTGGTCCATACCACCAGTTTCTGTCCCTGGCCTAATGGGTCTCGAATTGCCATGCCATTCCATTTGGCCAGACTGTGCATGTTGACATTGTACTTGCGGGAAATCGTCCAGAAGCTTTCGCCGCTCTGCACGTAGTGATTGACGCGCGTTTTATTGCCTTTGCTGGTTGATTGAATGGCCTTTTTGCGTTGCGATGAACTCAATGTATAAGAGGTCTGGCCGCGGCTGGCAACCGGTATCAACAGGTGCTGCCCGGCACGAATATTGTTTCCGCGAATGCTGTTGATTTTACGCAGCTCTTTCACGGTGGTGTTGTACTTAACTGCAATGTGACTGAGTGTTTCACCGTTCTTGATCTTGTGGCGTTTCCATTGCACGCGTTCGTTGTCGGGTATTGATGCCAGGTTGGCTTTGAAAATTTCTGCATTATCGTATGGCAACAATAGCCTGTGTGGTCCATCCGGAGCGGTGGCCCAACGATTGAATGCCGGGTTGTACTTATACAGCGTATCGACATCCAGTTCAGCCAGTTCAGCTGCCAGTGCCAGGTCGATCTGCGATTCGGTGTCGACTTGAACAAAGCCGGGTGCATCTGGAATGCAGCGCAGGCTAATGTCATACAGTTCAGAATTTTCCACCAGCTCTTTTAGCGCCATCAGCTTGGGGACATAGGCGCGGGTTTCTTTTGGAAGTTTCAAATGCCAGAAGTCGGTTGGCTTGCCCAGTTTTTTGTTTTTGCGGATTGCGCGCTGCACCGTGCCGGAACCGGAATTGTAGGCGGCCAGTGCCAGTGTCCAGTCGCCATCAAACAACTTGCTCAGGTTCTGCAGGTATTTCAGTGCGGCCTGGGTGGAGGCATAAATATCGCGCCGCCCATCGTACCACCAGTTTTGATCAAGTCCGTATAGACGGCCGGTTGATGGTATGAACTGCCAGATTCCGGCAGCGCGGCCATGCGAATAGGCAAACGGCTGATAGGCACTTTCAACGATGGGGAGCAAAACCAGTTCGGTCGGCAGACCACGTTTCTCGGCCTCTTCCAGTATGTAATGGAGGAACGGCTCAGCACGCGTCATGGTGCGAAACAGGTATTCCGGGTGACGGCTGTACCAGTCGAGCTCGGACTGTACCCACGGGTGGTCCAGGTGGGTATCAATTTCAAACCCTTGCCGGACTCGCGGCCAGATACTGTGAGTAGGATATTCCTGCAGTTCGAAAGGATCGGGATCGTTCAGGTCAAGCGCGGCAATCGCATCCATCGACAGTGCTTCAGACTGCATTTCATGCAGCAATCTTTCTTCTGTGGCCATGTCAGCAGCGATGAGTGATTCTTCTTTAGACGCAGATTTTGTCTGATCCTGGTAGCATCCCGTAAGTAAAAAGGCACAAAG
>DAOWLL010000321.1 GCA_030641945.1 Gammaproteobacteria bacterium
CTTTTGCAATGGATTTGAGCGCTTCGATATCATGGGTGTCATCCTCGCCAGTCAGTGCATTGGCAATGACCGGTGAAAACTTGGTCCATTCCGCGGTTGAATAGACAATGGTTTTAAGCGGCTTGTCACGGCATGTCTCGTATGCCTTGAAGCATGTTGCTGTATGAGGATCCATTAAATAGCCTTTTGCGAAAGTATCCCTGATATAAGCTTTGCCTTCATGATCTTCACAATAGTCGGCGGAAAAGATTGACTGTATCTGTTCATGCTCCTTCGCGGTCAGTTCATAGCGTTTTTCAGTATCTAACAGATGCATCAATTCCCTGGTACGATCAGCGCCGAACATGTCAAACAGTATACGTTCGACATTGGATGATATGAGAATATCCATTGCAGGTGAACTTGTAGCTACAACTTCTAATGTACTCAGGTCATATATGCCGGTATTTATTAACTGCGTCAGGATGTTGTTTTTGTTGGAGGCGATAAGTATTTTTTCGACGGGCAGTCCCATCTTCATTGCATAATATCCACCAAGCGCATTACCGAAGTTGCCGCTTGGAACATCCAGGTAAACTTTCTCACCCATGGTGATAGCATGCTGGCGAACCAGTTCCAGATAGGAGTGCACATGATAAATCGTCTGGAAAATGATGCGCCCAAAATTGACTGAGTTGGCGGCAGACAGGTGAATGTTTTTTTCTTTCAGTGTTTTCTTGAAGCTGTCAGAGGCCAGTAAGCGCTTCAATGCGTTTTGCGTGTCATCAAAATCACCTTTAACACCTATCACTTTCAGATTGCTCGCATCCTCCGTCACCATTTGCAGGCGCTGTACATCCGAGGTGCCACCGACTGGATACATGCAGGCCACCTGTACATTGGCCTTGTTTTTAAAGGTTTCAAGCGCCGCCGGTCCGGTATCGCCGGAAGTGGCGGTAAGGATCAGGTAATTCTCATTGCGGTTTTGTGCGATAGATGACAGCACGATACCGAATGGCTGCAAAGCCATATCTTTAAAGGCCCGGGTGGGCCCATGGTAGAGTTCACTGACATACAGATCATCTAATACCTTGACGACAGGCACAGGGTTCGAGGGGTTGTCAAAATTATCGTACAGCTCAAGGGCCTGATCGATTATCGCTGCATCGATGTCGATGTCGAAAGCGGCCAGAATATTGCGCGCCAGCGTTTTATAGTCAGAAGCCAGCTGTGCGCTTAAAAACGATTCATCCAGTTCAGGGAGTGACTCAGGTGAATAGAGCCCGCCATAAGACGAAATGGGTGAAAGTATGGCCTCGGAAAAGCTTGCTTTTTCAGGGTGGCGGCCATCATTGCCGCGTGTTTCTATAAAGTTCATTACTGGTCCAGTTCGATTTTGCGGAATTATAGCGAATTAGGGTTTTGATATGTAGTTAAAGGCAAGTGGCGAGGGGTGAGGGAAGGGGGCTAAGGAAGTGACTGTAGGAGCGGCTTCAGCCGCGAATAAATCTTGCGGTAATACGTGTGGCTAGCGGTACAGCTACTCCAGTAGATAAATGTAAAATTACCTTTGCCTCTAATGTTCATTCAGTAACATTATTGCCTTTTTTACCACTCGAACCTCGTCCCTCGCTACTGAGTTTTTCGCCACTATCACTTCGCCACCAGTTTCAGTCCGATGATGCCGCAGACAATCAATACCAGGCTGATAATTCTCAATACATCCCTGGACTCGCCGAAAAGAAACATGCCAATGATGGCAACACCGACGGCGCCGATACCTGTCCACACGGCATAAGCTGTGCCAACAGGGATGGTTTTCATGGCGATGGATAACAGCCAGAAGCTGATGGCCATCGCTGCCACTGTTAAAATTGACGGCGTTAGTCGGCTAAATCCTTCTGTATATTTAAGGCCTATTGCCCAGCCGCATTCAAACAGTCCCGCAATTATCAGATAAATCCAGGCCATCGTGCTCTCCCGTTTATAGTAAGCTCTTTATACTGTTGATCAGGTATTTTGATATTACCCTGATAACGTATATCTGGCTATGAATCAGGACAAGACGCCAATGTATCGATATGGATAACATTATTTTTGAGCTAGCATTGATTTTTGCAGGCGCTGCAATACTTGCAACCCTGTTTCTATACCTGAAACAGCCGATAATCCTTGCCTATATCGCTCTGGGAGTTGCAATTGGGCCATCGGGATTAGGGCTGATCAATAATCCAGATCGTATCGAACAGCTTTCACATGTAGGCATCATACTATTGCTGTTCCTGATTGGCTTGAATTTGAGGCCTGACAGACTGGTGGGCCTGTTCGGCAAGCTCAGTGCGCTAACATTGATCACTTCCGCCATATTCCTGTCGCTCACAATGACGGCAGCGTTGTTGATGGGCTTTCCGTTATTTCAAAGCCTGATAATCGGTGCCTCGCTGATGTTCTCCAGCACAATTATAGGTTTGAAACTGATACCAACAACGACACTGCATCATAAGCACCGTGGTGAAATGATAGTCAGCGTGTTATTGCTGCAGGATGTACTGGCTATCATTATTATTCTGCTGATTAGCGGTGGGCAGGAGAGCAATATTCCGCTTACAGTGTCATTACTGTTATTGAAGCTGATTGTGTTAACGCTTGTATCTCTTTATGTTGTTAAGTATGTGATCACTGCTTTATATATCAAGTTTGATACTATTCGAGAGTATACTTTTCTGATGTCGCTTGGCTGGGGGCTGATGGTGGCAGCAGCCGCTGAATATGTCGGCCTGTCTTTTGAAATGGGCGCCTTTATTGCCGGTGTGTCCATTGCGACTTTGCCTATAGCAGTGGTTATTGCGGAAGAGCTGAAGCCGCTTAGAGACTTTTTTCTAATTCTGTTTTTCTTCTCGATGGGCGCGCAATTTGATTTGCTGGTGATGAGGGATGTTATTATCCCGGGCATTGTTATTGCTTTGATCATAGTCCTGGCCAAGCCGCTTATCTATCGATGGAGCTTTAATCTAAGCGGTGAGAAGGACTATGTTTCGAAAGAACTGGGGGTACGACTGGGGCAGGCCAGTGAGTTTTCACTGCTGGTGGCTTACAGCGCCCTGGTGTCCGGATTGATCGATCAGAGATCGTCTTATCTTATCCAGACTGTTGTGGTGCTGACATTTGTTCTATCGACTTACTGGGTTATCAACAAATATCCCACGCCGATTTCCAGTGAAGCAAGCCAACGGCGTGATTGATGCTGTTATGAAGCATCATCCTTAGTCGTTGCTTTCTCAGCAACAGTACTCGCGGCTTTTTTGTTGGCAATATAGTCTTCGATGTCCTGTTGAGTAATGATGCCCACATCGCCTGCCACCACTTTTCCTTCCGGGTTAATGATGTATGTGGTTGGAAGTGCAGGTACTCGCCCAACCGGGGTGACGGGTACGGGTTTGCTGCTCAGTACAGGATAGGGGATAGATA
>DAOWLL010000338.1 GCA_030641945.1 Gammaproteobacteria bacterium
GATGAACACAGATGAACACAGATGAACACAGATATTTAGAAACTTAAAACACTTTCATCCGTGTTCATCTGCGTTTATCTGTGGATGTTGTTTTTAAACATTTGCCTGGGGCCGTGTAGCGGCAGGCGGACAAAATATTCCCTTTCAACCCAGTCAATCAAATGCAGGTTATACCATGAGTGATCTACCGCTGTGCCCAAAGTGCAGCTCGGAGTATACATACGAAGACGGCAATATGTTTGTGTGCCCGGAGTGCGCGCATGAATGGTCAAAAGATGCAGAAATCCAGGGTGATGTAGCTGTGATAAAAGATGCCCACGGTAACGTACTGTTAGATGGCGATAGCGTTACCGTCATTAAGAACCTCAAAGTCAAAGGTTCATCTTCGGTGGTTAAGGTCGGTACTAAAGTTAAAAATATTCGCCTGGTCGAAGGCGATCATGATATCGACTGTAAAATTGACGGTATTGGTGCAATGAAGCTGAAATCCGAGTTCGTTAAAAAGGCTTGATTAGCCGGGTAACAGGATTACGGAATACACGAAAGGGCAGGGTATGGCCGTGTTTTCTGTATCCGCTAATTGAGAATGCTGGCCTGTCTCCGATTTACTCCGTGCAAGCAGGGCTGCGGACTAAAAACTTGCCTGGTTCAGCCACATATGCGAGATGATCGAGGCCGCATACCCGAGTGCTATCACCGGAGTCCAGCGCAGGTGGCTGAAGAATGTATACCGACCGCGTGCCTGCCCCCATGAGTGCGATGCCGGCAGCCGAACCGACAGACAGCAGGCTGCCGCCAACGCCTGCAGTCAAGGTCACCAACAGCCACTGGCCCTGTGACATCTGCGGTTCCATCGTCAGCACTGCGAACATCACCGGGATATTGTCGATCAGTGCGGAAAAAACCCCGACCAGGATATTCGCCGTGGTAGCGCCCCACGCGCCGTACAGTTGTTCAGACACCAGGCCGAGGTAGCCGATAAAACCCAGTCCGCCAACACACAGGATGACACCATAGAAGAACAGCAGGGTGTCCCACTCGGCTCGCCCCACCCGGGTGAAAATATCGAACTTTACATCACCCACGGGACCTGCCGGGCTGCGCCTTTCATACCCGTATCTCCATAGCATTAGCCTGTTCGATGTTGACTGAGGTGCGCGGCGTCGTTCCCGCCCAAAGCTTGTTTTCAGGTAGTAGCCGAACAGTTGCAGGTAAGCCATGCCCAGCATCATGCCCATCATCGCAGGCAGGTGTAGTACATTCTCGAAAGTGACGGCCGTGGCGATGGTTAGCAGGAATAATAAAACAATGCGAAGTGCACCCCGGCGTAACTGGATGTCTACATTTATTGTTTCCGGCCTGCCGTCCGGTATAAAGTGATACATGATGGCTGCGGGTACAAGCCAGTTGACCAGGGCCGGCACAAACAACAGCAGAAAAGACTGGAACGGCAGCATGCCTTTTTGCCAGACCATCAGCGTGGTGATATCGCCAAACGGGCTGAAAGAGCCGCCGGCATTGGATGAGACGACGATATTGACACAGCTAATCGCAACGAAGCGCGCCGAATCACGTCCGACTGCCATCACCACGGCACACATCAGCAGGGCAGTGGTGAGGTTATCGGCAACAGGTGAAATAAAGAACGAGAACAGACCTGTCACCCAGAACAGTTTGCGGTAGGTGAAGCCGGAGCGAACCAGCCATACCCGCAGTGCCTCGAACACCTGGCGCTCATCCATCGAGTTAATATACGTCATCGCCACCAGCAGAAACAGGAACAGCTCTGCGTACTCAAGGATGTTATGGCGTGCTGCAATAGCGACAGCATCAGGCATATCATTTTGCACATAAATCGAAGCGATCATAATCCAGATCGCACCCGCCGCCAGTAATACAGGCTTGGACTTGCGCAGCAGTGTTACTTCTTCGGTCATCACCGCGATATAGGCAAATACGAAGATGATGATGGAGAAAACACCAAATCTATGGCCCGTAAGATCAATCCAGTCTGCAGTAGCGGTTGTGGCAAGGGACGGTAAAGGAAGGATCAACAGGGTAAGCAAATTGAATAACAAGGTTGGCAGCTTCATACGCTTTATCTCTATTGATGAAATGAACATCAGTCATAGCGGCTGAGTTTTACAAGGCATGCGCTGACAGATATAAAAAGAGTATAGAAGTATCGAGAAGATTCGTGCATGCAGGCTCGTTCAATAGTCTGGGACATGCCGCGTTCTATGCTGTTTATGTAATAAGTGTAACCATGAGTAAAATGAGCAGAGAAATAACAGGGGGCAGACCGTGTATTTTCTTTCTGAATTTGTTGATAATGAAAGGACGAAAAATGTGTCAGTTCTTAATGACTACTTATTGAATCCAGGATTTTTTTATGACGAGTGACCAGATTACAATTCTCGCAGTACTCGTGGCGATCATGGCCTTGTTTCTGTGGGGCCGTTGGCGTCATGACCTGGTTGCCATGGGCGCATTACTTGTATGTGTGCTAGCCGGCCTGATACCTGGCAATGAGGCATTTTCCGGCTTTGGCCACCCGGCGGTGATTACGGTGGCCTGTGTGCTGGTGCTCGGTTATGGCTTGCTGGTCTCAGGTGCGGTGGATGTGCTGGCGAAGCGGTTGCTGCCGGCATCGGCCGGTCCGACCGCTAGCATCCTGGCGCTGATCGGTTTGGCTGCACTGCTGTCGGCTTTCATGAACAACGTTGGCGCGCTCGCCTTGCTGATGCCAGTAGCCATTCAGATGGCGGCCAAACTGGAACTGCCACCGGGCAAGGTTCTGATGCCGCTGGCCTTTGGTTCCATCCTGGGCGGCATGACTACACTCATCGGGACACCGCCCAACCTGATCGTTTCGGAATTCCGCGCGACGACAGGGACGGGCGTTTTCCACATGTTTGATTTCACACCTGTTGGTCTTTCGGTTGCAGTCCTC
Organism: Gammaproteobacteria bacterium; assembly: GCA_030641945.1. Taxonomy (GTDB): domain Bacteria; phylum Pseudomonadota; class Gammaproteobacteria; order SZUA-229; family SZUA-229; genus JABDQW01. The sequence goes on from DAOWLL010000338.1 coordinate 2,954, forward strand.
GGCATTATATTTGTCGGCCTGATCGGCTGGCGCCTGGTGCCCACACGAGAACGCACTGACACCAGCAGTTTTGATAGTGGTACCTACCTCAGTGAGGTCCGCATCATTGCAGGCAGCAAGGCGGTGGGCAAGCGTCTGAGCGAGGCGGAACAAATGCTGGATGAAGCCGATGCCCAGGTCGTCGGCATGATACGACAGGGCGTGCGCATTTCCGCGCCAAATTCCCGACGGCTGCTGGCTGAGGGTGACATCCTGGTAATCGAGGTTGAGCCTGAGTCGCTGGCAACGGCACTTTCAAGCCTGGGCCTTAAAC
>DAOWLL010000040.1 GCA_030641945.1 Gammaproteobacteria bacterium
AACGAAATAAAAATTAATAAAAAATTAAAGCCAGGCGTGAACTTTGTCGTGCTCGGCCACTAAATCAACAAAACCGTCGTAATCAACGACTTTGATGCCGTCGGCGATTCTGCCTTCAACGCCTCGAGCCTTTGCATCAGGGCCTAGAACAGCGAAGGTTACACCATCAGCGTTTGTGATTGCTTCAGCAGACGTGGTGCCTGTTGTCGCTGCATAAACACCGTCTTCAAACAGCAGTACAGTAGAGCCGCTCTTGGCAAGGCCAAGGCAGTCATCAAATGAATTGCTGCTGAAAGGAGATTTGTTAACAGTATGTAAAGTTGTCATATTTAATCTCCTAAAAACTCAAAACAACGTCTTGATCGTCGATTAAATCGGCGAGCTCAGAACGACTGACCAGTCGAATAGAATCTTTTTCAGCCCAGTCTTCGTCCTCGTCTTCCCAAACCAGGTGCTGGAGATCATCCAGGCTCAGGCCTCTCTCTTCCAGGGATTCTTTTTCGACGTAGATCTTGTTGACGTCATAGTCACCCAGTGCAGCGTAGGTCGGCGAGAAGTTTTTCATGCCGATACCTTTTGTGTCCTGGTCTTTTTTAAGCTGATACACACCATCGCCAATAAATGCCAGGCTGACATCCTGCTCGAAAGCTGCGCCGATAAGAACGACTTCAAGTGACTCCAGCGCGTAAACCGTGCCGTAAGGACCCTTGGTGTTCATGTACATGAATCTTTTACCCATTTGTATTCTCCTTACGCGCCAAATGTCACAAGGCGATCACACTCAATGCCTGCTTCGATCAGCTGACCCAGACCTGAGATACGGAAACCTTCTGCGATGTTATTGGCATCTTTACCCTGGCGCTTGGCTTCATCTTCGTCCATCAAGCCGCGGCGTTGTGCAGCTGCGATGCAGACAACCAGGTCAAGGTTGTGTTCTTTCTGCAGTTCAGTCCACAGCTGTGTAATGTTGCGATCATCCTGCGGTGGTACTGCAAGACGCGTCGCGGTGTTTACACCATCGTGGTAGAAGAACACGCGGAATATTTCATGACCCTTGGCCAGCGCTGCTTTGGCAAACTGATAAGCGGAGTCAGCTGCCTGGTGCTGGTAAGGGCCTTCGTTTATTTGAATTCCTAATATCACGGCTTAACCTTCTGTTAGAAACGAATGTGTGTTGAAGCGTTCAGACTGTTGCGAGCGCCGCGCCATGTGTCAACGTGGTACTTTGTGAACGGCAGGTTGGTAACTTCAAAGAAGCGGGGCCAGCCAATACGCTCAATCCAGTCATTGATACGTTCCCAGTCTTTTGCGCCTTCCTTGTAGGCTTTCAGAATGCCCTTAACAATCGCGTTGGCTTCAGGCCAACGAGGCGGGTTGTTAGGGATGCCGGCAGCAACAAGTTTCTGGAAGGTTGGTTTGCCACGAGCATTGGAGTGGTTACCACCAACCCAGATAGCCAGTTTGGTGTGCTCAGCGTCGTTGATCTGCATTGGAGGACAAGGAGGGAAGCATGCGCCGCAGCAGATGCACTTCTTCTCGTCAACTTCCAGTGATGGCTTGCCGTTGACCACTGCAGGGCGAATAGCAGCTACAGGACAACGGGCAACAACGGATGGACGTTCGCAAACATTGGAAACCAGGTCATGGTTGATCTTGGGTGGCTTGGTGTGCTGAACGTTGATAGCGATATCACCCTGGCCGCCACAGTTAATCTGGCAGCATGAAGTGGTGATATGAACACGGTTAGGCATGTTGTTTTCACGGAACTCGTCGATGAGCTCGTCCATCATGGACTTAACAACACCAGAAGCGTCTGTGCCTGGAATGTCGCAGTGCAACCAGCCCTGAGTGTGGGAGATCATGGTTATAGAGTTCTTGGTGCCACCAACAATATAGCCAGCATCTTCGATAGCCTTGATTAATGGCGCAACCTTGGCTTCATCAGCAACCATATATTCAACGTTGCTGCGAATAGTGAAGTGGATATAACCATCAGCAAACTCGTCACCGATATCGCACAGCTCGCGCAGAGTGAAGATATCAAGAATACGTTGTGTACCAACACGTATGGTCCAGATTTCATCGCCGCTGTAGCCAACGTGACGAAGCACACCTGGTCTTGGGTGCTCATGGTATTTCCATGCACCATAGTTTTTACGCATTACTGGATGCATATACTGGAATGCGTCAGGACATCCAGATTCGATCGGTGAACGAGGTTTATCAGACATGGTTATTCCTCAAAAATATATTTATGTTTTGTTAGAAAGGGGCCGTAGCCCCTTCCATGTATTTACGTGTGTAATGATTAAGCAGCAGCTTCTTCGAGTTTACGCTCGAACCACTTCTCAGCTTCTTCGTCCCAGCCATCCATACGGATATATGAACTCTGACGTGGGCTAGAAACCATGTTTGGATCGATGTCCAGGTCGAAATCAACACCTTCAAGGAAGTTGACCAGACCGATGCGCTCAATCATTTCACCGCAGCGCTCATGCTCGAGACCGTTTTCAGCCCAGAAGTCGATGATTTCTTCAGCCATTTCAATCAGGTTTTCGTAATCATCTTCTGTTTCCAGTTTCTTGAACGGGATTACAACAGTGCCCATCAGGTCGCCGATCTTCAGTGTGCGTTTACCACCGATCAGGATGGTTACGCCCTTGTCATCACCCGGGTGCAGTGCTTTTGGCATTACGTTCAGGCAGTGCATGCAGCGTACACAGTTGCGGTTATCAACGGCCAGTGTGTCATCATCATTCAGTGCCAGTGCGTTGGTCGGGCAGCGCGTAATAACGTTGTCATTAATGTATTTACGGCCTTTAGCTGCGACATAAGCCTTGACTTCTTCCTGGTCTACCTTCATGTCATCACGCCAGGTACCGATAAGGGCCATGTCAGCACGCTCGATAGCGTTCTGGCAGTCGTTCGGACAGCCGGAGACTTTGAATTTGAACTTGTATGGCAGTGCAGGGCGGTGAACGTCGTCGGTAAAGTTGTTTACCAGGAGGCGGTGGATGCCGTGCTCATTGCAATTGGACATTTCACAGCGTGAAGCACCTACACATGACATTGCAGTACGTACGCACGGGCCGGCGCCACCGAGGTCCCAGCCATATTCATTGATTTCGTCGAAGAAGTGCTGTACGCCATCGGTCGTGGTACCGATGAACATGATGTTACCGGTCTGACCATGGAAGGTCTGCAGACCCGATCCCCATTTTTCCCAGCTGTCACCCAGCTGGCGCAGCATGGCAGTGGTGTAGTGGTTGCCGGCTGGCGGCTGAACACGAACTGTGTGGAATTCTTTTGATTCAGGGAAAGCTGAACCAACTTCTGAGAAGCGAGGGATAATACCACCGCCATAACCAAATACAGATACTGTGCCGCCTTTCCAGTAACCCTTACGTGTTTCGTAAGAATGTTCCAGCTGACCGAGCAGGCTGCTGGTTACTTCCTGAATACGCTCATCAGGATGATCGTCGCGGAGTTTTTTGATGCCTGTGATAAAGCTGGGCCAGGGGCCGTTTTCCAGCTCATCCAGCATCGGGGTTTCGTAAATCTTTTTGGCCATGGGTCGTCTCCTATTGGCTTATCTGCTTGCAAGCAAGATTAGAATTGGGCGACAAATTCTAATCCTAAAAGTTTTTCTTCACAATATCCCTTATACCGGTATAAGGGTACTGAATTCAGGTGACGCAATTCTAGGGGGTGCTATTGAAAGTCAGAATCCTACCCTTGGGAGAGCAGGGGCTTTAGCCCTTATCCCGAAAGGGATAGTGTTTTATTTCTGAACTCCATGGGGTTTTGTGGGCTGTCAGAAATTATCAAGCATAAACAGCGACTTATAATTTTCTTCAGATTCACCAGCCCGTGGTAGATGCGAATGATTCACAATAAGGTTTCGGACTAATTTCAGATAAGTGCTCGCACCCTATAGTGATATTGTAATTCCATGCCGATAAAGGCAATCTCGTTTGCCTATGACGCAGATGACAAATAATCGAGTATTACTTTCGGACTTGGCAGGCAGCCCATTCGGTCTGGACAGGACTGAGGCCTACCAGGTCTGGCGGCAGCAAAAGCTGGAACAGAGCCCTGATGTTGCAGATTTGATCGTAGCTGTGGAAAACCCGTTTCAATTGAGTACCATGGAGAAATCCCGGATACAGGGCCTTTGCCGTCGATGTAACGCAGCTATATATAAGGTCTCGGACAGCTACCCATCGACGGATAAGGAGCTGGTTCAGCAGCTGGGACTGCAATTCGGGCTTTCACATCTGGATGATAACCTGCGTTCTGATGAAGATGACATTACCAGCCTGGCAGTGACAGAACAGCAGGGGAACCAGTATATTCCCTATACAAACAGGCCGCTAAGCTGGCATACCGATGGCTATTACAATTCACCGCAACAGCAGGTGCGCGGCTTTATCCTGCATTGTGCCCAGCCCGCTGCCGAAGGTGGAGAAAACAGCCTGATTGATCACGAACGGGTCTATATGCGTTTGCGTGACGAGAATCTGGCCTATATACAGGCGCTGATGCACCCCGAGGCCATGACCATCCCGCCAAATATCGATGCGGGTGCTGAAATTCGTGGGGTCTGCGTCGGTCCGGTTTTCTCCATTGATGCGCAGACGGGAAGCCTGCATATGCGTTATTCGGCGCGCAAGCGCAATATCGAGTGGCGAAATGATGAACTCACCCGTGAAGCTGTGGATCTAATAACTCAGATACTTGATATTGATGATTTAGCCTATAAATACAGGCTAAAGGCGGGTGAGGGTGTTATTTGCAATAATATTTTGCACAAACGCTCCGGTTTTAACGACAGCCAGGATGAAACAAGGCTGATGTATCGCGCACGCTATTTTGACCGTGTGGCCGACACCGGATTAAACCAGCAGACCTGAATGAACAGGAACAGTCAGAGGTAGAATATGTTGTGGCTAAGTGAAGTGATCATGCAGGGACATGACATGCAATCATTTGATGAGCTGGTGACAGAATTAAAAAAACGCGCAGGTGAAGGCGAGCTTTTTTTTCGCATGGATGTGAAGCCGCAGTTTCCGGACACGCCGCCAGACTGGGAAGACAGGCTGGAAGCGGCGTTCACCTCGAGACAGGAATAACCCGCGTTTCTCACCAGATGGACGAGCCCTCACTTGATCTTTGAATCCACAAAGAATTTTACTCAGTCGGAAATACGCATTGTTATTCCACTTCATCGTAAAATCCTTTGTGAATCCAAATCTCTGCGTGATCATCTCGCCCCCTGATGAGAAATGCGGGTTAGTATTTATTAACAAATTATGGTGTTGATGTGCTCTGGGAAGACGAAGATAAGCAGAACAATGAATTTGTAGTGCCGGATGATGTGGTTGATCTGAGTTTCAAGATCAGGTGCAAGCAGATTCCGACAATGCATGCCCTTGAGCTGGCGCAGGCGCTGTATAGAGTGTTGCCGTGGATAGAACAGGACCCGGAAATCGGAATTCATCAAATACATGGTGCAACCACCGGCAACGGCTGGGAGCGTCCGCCTGACGGCGAATTGATGCACCTGTCAAACAGGGCGAAAATGCACCTGCGCGTGCCCAGGGAAAAAATCGAAGATGCCAGGCAAATATCCGGCGAAACGCTTGATATTGCAGGCTATTCGGTTGAGGTGGGTGAGGCCAGTATTAAGCTGTTGAGCCCGATTCAGACCCTGTTTTCCCGCTATATCATCGGGCCCCGGGAGCTGGATGAGGATCAGTTCATGAACTGGCTGGTCGATGAACTGAAGCAGCGCAATATCCACGTACGCAAGATGCTCTGCGGTATCGGCCACACCATAACCACGCCGGACGGTGCTGTCGAGACACGCAGTGTGATGATTGCAGATCTGGATAAAACGACTTCGCTGGGTTTGCAGGAGACCGGCGTCGGTCCAGGCAGGCATTTTGGCTGCGGTATCTTCCTGCCGCACAAGGGCATACGTGCCGTCGGTGAGACCGAGGACAAGTCTCACTTTACGGGTACATAGCCCACATATTGCACGAAGGCGCTGATCTATCCCATTCAGGTAGGGTGTCTGGAATCCGGCAGCAATCTGTTTTAATATTCGCCTTCCATTTTACAGGCATTTTATTTAAAACAGATTAAAGGGTAAGAAGACTATGGCACTTGAATCAGTTGAAAGAACAGAAAACGGCTATCTGGTTAATATCAATGACTGGACTGAAGAAATAGCTACAGAACTCTTCGCTGAAGAAGGAATAGCAGCTACACAGGAACACTGGGATATAGTGAACTACGTTCGCCAGGAAACCTTGAATGGCGATGAGCCTAACGAGCGCAGCATTATGAAAGCCATGGGCAAGATCTGGGGTCGTAAAGTTTCCTCCAAGGAAATGTACGAAATGTTCCCCGGTATGCCATCAAAGCAGGGTTTGAAAATCGGCGGTTGTCCGCAGAGCACCCGTAAAGGCGGTTATTAATCAGTAACTGGTCTTACCCTTATGGGGTATATGGTAGGGATTTGGCCGAATGATAGACTTCGGTCACTGAATTTATACAAGAATGGCCGCAATTTATAAGGTGGCTACTCAAACAAAGGTGAATAACATGAGCGATAAAGCAGCAAAGATCAAAGAAATGATCGAAATGCAGAAGAAGTTCATCGAGTATGAGCATAATAATGGCGTAGATCCCAAGGATTACTTCAAGCCAGATGCAGGTCATGAGCTGGACGGTTACCGTCAAAAGTACAGGGATCTGGCAATGGAAGTTGTGGACATGGCTCACAAAGAGGCAGGTTCCGAGCGTTAAGCTTTAATCGACTTCAATAAAAAAAGCCGCTTTTCAGCGGCTTTTTTTATGTCCCAAAGGTATTTTTATTTACCGCAAAGACGCAAAGGACGCAAAGAAAAACTTTATTGGAGAGCTTCAATTCGGTCAGAATGTAGGGCGGATTAGGCATTAGCCGTAATCCGCCAGGTGTTTTTTGGTGCAATACGCTTCGCTATTGCACCCTACGTCCAGCCTTGTGATCAACAGTCATAAAGAAAATACATAATAAAAAGATCTTTGCGTCCTTTGCGTCTTTGCGGTGAATGATTTTTAAAGATCTGTAATATTAAATATCACTCCACATACGTACGAGGTTGATGTAAGCATTACTGACCAGTTCAGTTTCTTCCTCGCCTTTCGATTTATCCAGCAATATCTCCCGTGCCTGAGATAACCTGTAAAGCAGTTCGCGTTTAGATGGGTCGCGTACCATGCTTTGTAGCCATGTTACCGCGACAATGCGTTCTCCGCGCGTTACTTCAGCTACACGGTGCGTACTGCCAGAGGGATACATTACAGCATTACCTGCTTCCAGTTTCACACGCTGTTCACCAAAAGCTGTTTGCACCACCAGTTCACCTCCGTCATAGTCTTCAGGCGAATTCAGAAACACTGTAATGGAAAGATCAGTCCGATAACGCTGGCCAGCAGGCCCCATGATTGGATCATCGATATGGTTGCCGTACTGCATGCCTTCTGAATACTTTGCATAGAAGGGTGCGGCTATTTTTGCTGGCATGGCAGCGTTTAAATAAACAGGATGTTTTACCAGTTTGCCCATCACAAGATTATTCAACTGTGCTAATTGCTGATCCGAAGTCTGCATTTCAAGATTATTTTTTACATCGATGGCTTCACTGCTGGCACTTAATTTTCCATCGACAAAATCAGCCATTGATATATAGTCACGAACGACAGCGAGTTCTTCTGTATTCAGTACTTCGGGGATAGTGATCAACATGTTTCGTACTCAGCCAGGTATTACGTATAATGCGCTGCATGTTAACAGGTGATGTATATGAAACTGAATATTATTGTTGATAGTCGTTCAAATGCTTTTGACGTGCCGGATAATCTGCTTACAGAGGCAACAGACTTTTTTGAAAAGCTCGATGCCGATATGGACAGAGGCTGGCAGATGAGTCGTGACTGGGTGCAATGCCCTGACTCGGAGCAACGCTGCCAGATTGCTGCAGATAAAATTCTGACCGCAATCGAGACAGAGAATGAAAAGCTGCTGATGTTGATGGCTGCGTATATATTACGCACCATGCCGGGTATTACCGGAGTAAACATTGATATAACCGGTGATATGAACGAAACGGATATTATTATGGGGCATGAAGACTCCAGGCCATTAGGGCCAGTCTTCAGCTAGATTTTCAACGCAAAGACGCCAGGGCGCAGAGGGCGCAAAGATTTATAAGGTTTGTAGGCCTGCATAAGCGAAGCGTTGCAGGCGTATACCATATCATCTTATGGCAGATATGTAGGGTGGATTAGGCATCAGCCGTAATCCAGCATATGTTTACAGGTGCAATACGCTGCGCTATTGCACCCTACGTGACTGTTCAACTTCAAAAACACAAGTCCCCGGCCAGTCAGGCAATAGTTTTAAAAACAATATTCATATCTCAGCGCCTCCGCGTCTCTGTGGTTAATTGATGCTTTGTTAATTCGTAGGCTTGCATAAGCGAAGCGTTGCAGGCGAATGCTGTTTAAAAGAAATATGTAGCCCGGATGAAGTGCAACGAAATCCGGGGGGCATGTCCCGGATTTCACTTCGTTACATCCGGGCTACACTGTTAATTGCTTTGTCATGCGGAAGTGCTGAATTTCATCGAAGAGCAGGTAACTTTTCTCTTCGATGCTGTAACCAAGCTTTTGATAAAACCCGACAGCGGGTTCTCTTGCATCCAGCATAACAGTGTTTATGTTTTTGTTTCTGGCTTCCTGCTCGAGTGCGTTTACAATCATGCGCCCAATGCCGTTTCCTTCGTGTTTTGTTTCAACCGCCATGTAGCGTATCTGCGCTTGATCCGCAGAGTTGTACTGCAAACGACCAACACCGATCATCTTGTTGCCATCATTCAATGCGGCTATATGAAAGCACTCGTCTTCGATACCGTCTTTTTCCGAACCTTTGGGTTCATCCCACGGCGCACGCAAAACTCGCCAGCGTAAATCGAAATACTGTTCGAATGCTTCGACTGTTATGGGTTGTTTAATTTTGATTGGCATTCATGCGGGAAATTCATCAGTGAGGCCCCGGATTACGTTTCACTTCATCCGGGCTACGATATATACCGCGCCAATGAAACAATCTGTGCTTTTATTAATGATGA
>DAOWLL010000286.1 GCA_030641945.1 Gammaproteobacteria bacterium
AATCGGTTTTCGCTCACCATCAAAACGCATTTTTAGCCAGCGGTTGCCAAAACGGTAGAAACAGTCATTATGACGGCAGCCGGTCTCCATTACACCATCAGCGCCTTTCTTTAACGCATATTCAATCAGCGTCGGCGGCAGCATGCCGCTGCAGATGAGACGAACACCTTTTGTATCATTACTGTCGAGCCGGTTCACATTCAAACCGTGTTCACAGCCAAAAACGAGTATCTTCATATCGCCATCCAGCCCAGCTATGGCCTCATTTGTTTTTGTGCGCATATCATCGGCCGTCAGCTGCGGCATATCGATTCCGGTTTTCAGCTCCGTTTTAGAGGATCTGAATGGATTCGATGAAGGACAGGAACCTGCACAGATTCCGCATGCTCCACACAGCTCAGGGTGCACCACCACCTCATTGTCGAATTTTGCCCCATCGGTGCGTGCCTGCACCGAGATGGCATCAAACGGACAATCGTCAAAGCACAATCCGCAGCCGTTACAATGATCAAGATCAACCACTGCTTTGGTGCCGTCCTTTCTGGGTGGCAGCCAGGGCAAAATCATTAACAGAAAGGTGATGCTTATTGTCAGCATCCATGTCTGCCCTTCGGTCCAGACATCGAGCAACGGGTAGGCATTCAGATAAAACCAGTCCAGGTTGATTACCTGCGGTACCGTACTCAGGTCAGCCGGGCCATGGCTAACGGCCGGCTTGACCAGTGACAATGCAAGCAGAGCAATGAAGGTGCCCACAGCAAGACCGCGTGGAGGATTTATTTCAACATTGGACAGCCGCTTCACATGTATCCACAACATAAAGACCAGTATTATCGGCTGGCCAAGCAAATGCAGAAATTCAATCAGGATAAAAAAGCGGTCCGTCATTTCACCTGCGACAAAGTTACGCGTCATGGTACTTGGAAATAAGGGCAAAGCGTCCATTAAACGCGCCGAGCCGATCGCAACATACTGTGCCAGTTCATCCCATACCAGCCAGTAGCCTGTGATGCCAAGGGTGATAATCACCCACAGGTTCGGCACACCCGTGACCCAGGAGAACCAGCGGAAGCCGCGGTAGCGGCCCGAGGCAAACTCCTTGAACATGTGCAACAGAACCGTAATGACGACAGCATCCGAGGCATAACGGTGCAGACTGCGCATAACGCCGGCGGCATACCACTGATCATGCGTCATGTATTCGACAGATTCATAGGCGCCAGCCAGGCTGCCATGGAAAGGAATGAACAGATAAATACCGCTGACCAGTATGATCCAGAACAGGAAGAAAGACAGGGTTCCAAGATGGTACAGAGGGTTCCATTCGGTACCGAATGAAATATTAAACCAGGACTCCAGGGCCAGGTACGCCCGCTTGATAGGATTGACTAGCACTGAAGAAATATCCCGAATGTAAACAGAATCGGGATTCTACCATGCACTTCTGTTGTCAGGACATGATTCATATCAAGCCAATACAGCTCCATGAACGTGCGGCAGATAGACACTATGCATCACGTTGTTTTCTGCCCTTGCGCAGCTCTCGCCTCATAAAAATTGCGGTAAAAATAATGATTGAACCACCGATCAGGATGCCCAGAAACAGCGAATAGTCAAAATAATAGCCATCTCGAACCGGATCATAGGTCGTGCAAAACAGCTTGATCCTACTGGACAGACTGGAGAGAAATGACTGCGCGGGCTGTGGACGTCCCAGCACCAGCTCGATCAATGGATCGACCAGAAGCGGTGTATCGAACACCTGGCCATAAACCTGCCTGTATACCTTGCCATCAGCATCGATAATCGTTGCCTGGATGATGTGGTCGTAACCGTTCGATGAAGGATAATAGATAAAGCCGATATCTTTCGACAAGGCCTCAACGTCCTCTTCAGCGATACTCAACAGATTCCAGTCCTTGTCACTGATGCCCTGCTTGTTGGCAAAATACTGCATCGCTTCGGGCGTATCGAACTGGGTATCAAAACCGATAATAGCAACAGAGAAACTGTCTTCGCCCAGTGCATCACGCGCCTTCTCCACGACTTTCGACAGATGCCGGGTTGTCATCGGGCAAATCTGGTAACAGCTTGTGTAAATCATGCTCAGCACAAGCGGCTTGCCGCGAAAATCGCTCAAGGTCACCTGTTTACCGTCGGCATTCGTCAACGCATAGTTTGCAACCGGGTTGTCAATTGCACCCTGGCTGAGCTTGAGCGCCGTATCATAATCGAATGCCTGCTTCGCACCATCGACAGCGACCGTCTTTTCCTCTGCTTGTGTGGACGCATAGACACCGCACAGAGGCATAGAAAGCAGCAGCAAACTACATAACAGGACTGGAAACCGCATAACGTACCTGATAGCAATTAACCGAGCAGATAGACGTCAAGGACTGCGCCGATCAGAACAAACATCAGTTGCACCAGGGATGCGAAAAAGCTCTTCATGGCGATTTTCGGTGAAGGATCAAGCATCATCTGATAATTACGATAGATAAAGTATCCGCCACCGCTTAATGCGGCTGCAAGGTACAGCCAGCTCAAACCATAGAAGAACGGTAAAATCGAAATACTTACCAGGATCAGGGTGTTGCCCATCACCACAACCGCAGTGCGCCTGTCACCGATAACGACCGGCAACATGGGTACGCCGGCATTCGCATAATCCTGATGTTTGGCAATTGCCAGGCTCCAGAAATGCGAGGGTGTCCAGAAAAACAGCACCAGCGCCAGCAGGATCGGCACCGGACTCATTGCAGGATCGACCGCTGCCGCACCTGCAAGCACGGCAAAACTGCCGGCTGCGCCGCCGATAACGATATTCATCCAGGTACGGCGCTTCAGCCATACGGTGTATATGACGGCATAGAAAAACGCACCAAGGAAGATATAAAGCGCAGCGAAACCGTTTAATACAAAAGCAGCAGATGCCACACCGGCAACCAGAAGCAGCAATATAAACAGCACCCACAGCGGGCTTTTATGGAAGCGGCCAGTCACAAACGGCCTGTTGCGGGTACGCTGCATCAGGCTGTCGAGATCAACTTCAAAATACTGGTTGAACGCGCCTGCGCTGCCAGCCGAGACAAGTACCGCAAACGCCAGAACCAGAACCTCCAACCCACTGAGAGTTTGACCTGGTGTTACTACCATGGCGGCCAATGCGGTAAACATCATGATGACGCCAATACGTAGTTTTAATAGACTGGAAATCTGCTTGAACATGTCGATTAACTACTTCTTCATCATTACATCAACGAAAACCCTGCTTTACCATTAAGCAGGCTTACGATTACAGCTGAAAAAAAACGCGGGACAAACCAAGGCTTATCCCGCGTTATAGGTACAAGTTTACTTCTTTCTAACTGAGCGGCCAGACGGATGCCAGGTAGTCCCAGTTGATGAAGTAGTAAACAACAAACGATACCAGCAGGAACATCGCCAGTACAAATGTCCCCGGCGCTTCAAACCCGGCAGAGCCGTGTTCCTCAACCGCTAGCTTGGGAGCCATCGGTAAACGCTCAGGTTGAGTAACGGTATAGCTTCCTGGTGACAGCGGCAGACCCAAAAAGCTCTGGAATATACCGGCTGATGCGTCCAGTTTCTTGCCGAACAACAGAGAGCCAACAGTAACGATCAAATACATCGCACCACCGACAACACCAAGCACACCACCAATGGCGCCAACGGCCATCATCATGTAGGCCGTGCCTGGATATTCAAAGCTCAGTGCAGCAC
>DAOWLL010000419.1 GCA_030641945.1 Gammaproteobacteria bacterium
CCCTTGCGGGGATCCAGAGGCTTTGTTTTTCCTTCCCCACTCGAACCTCGTCCCTTGCCACTTCGTTTCTAACAAAGCGATTGACTCCAGATGGTTAATCAAATAAAAAGAACCCATGACACGCCAGATCGTACTCGACACCGAAACCACAGGTCTTGAACCCAGCCAGGGTCACCGCATCATCGAAATCGGTTGTGTTGAATTAATCAATCGCCGTCTTAGCGGAAACAACTACCATCAATATCTGCAACCGGATCGTGAAATTGATGAGGGCGCGTTGCAGGTGCATGGCATCAGTAATGAGTTTCTGAAAGACAAGCCGCGTTTCAATGATATCGTTGATGATCTGATGAGCTACCTTAAAGGTGCAGAACTCGTTATCCATAATGCACCGTTCGACGTTGGTTTCCTTGATCATGAATTGAAGCTTGTAGGTAATGGCCTTGGCGTGATTGTGGATCATTGCACGATAATCGATACCCTGGTCATGGCCAGGAAAATGCATCCCGGGCAGAAAAACAACCTCGATGCTTTATGCAAACGCTATGACGTCAGCAACATGCAACGAGATCTGCATGGGGCCTTGCTCGACGCCGAGATCCTGTCCGAAGTTTATTTAAGAATGACGGGCGGGCAGGTTGGACTTGCACTTGATAGTGAGCAATCGGCTGAAAAAGAAGACGGTGTTGCAAGTACATCGCGTATCTCTTCAGATCGCGCACCCCTCCGGGTTGTCACTGCAAGTAAAGACGAGCTATCAGCACACGCCGAGTTCTTGAAGAAAATGGGCGATAACAGCCTGTGGGGCTGAAGTGGCAAGGGACGAGGTTCGAGGGGCGAGGAAAAACATCTGGCATTACTTGCCACTAGCCACTTTTCCCTAATCACTGCCATTTCGTAGGAGCGGCTTCAGCCGCGAACAAATCTAGCGTATACATGCAATTCGCGGCTGAAGCCGCTCCTACATCTCCTACATCTAAACTCGTTGCTGAGCTTACCTGCCGTGCTTCATAATGCGCTCTTTATCGCGCTTCCAGTCCTTTTCCTTGTCGCTGGCACGCTTGTCGTGGCTCTTTTTGCCCTTGGCGAGGCCGATATTAAGTTTGACGCGGCCGTGTTTCCAGTACAACGATAATGGCACCAGGGTGTAGCCCTTGCGCTCGACCTGGCCAATCAGGCGGTCGATTTCGTTTCTGTGCATCAGCAGCTTGCGCGTGCGGGTCGGGTCTGTATTCACATGCGTGGATGCCGAGGTCAGTGGACTAATGTGTCCGCCAAACCACCACAACTCATTGTCTTTTACCAGGATATAGCTTTCAGCCATCGAGATACGGCCAGCGCGCAGGCTTTTGGCTTCCCAGCCCATCAGCGACAGCCCGGCCTCGAAATTCTCCTCGATGCTATAGTCATGCCTGGCCTTGCGGTTGACGGCGATCTGATTGGGCGGGGTTTTCTTTTTCTTTGCCATGGCTAGCCCGCAGTTCTTACCGGGATTTCGATTTCAGGTGTACCTGCAGTGTTTCTGAGTGTGCGTCTGGACTGAAAAGCATGGCCATAGCCATGGTTTGAGGGAAGACGTGTGCTCAGGAATGCTGCAGGTGCGCATGAAACGAAATAGCGACGTAACTGACACATTGTTCTTGATTTCAATCGGGCCAATACTTTATTAATCATGATATTACCGTATCAGGTAGCGTCCTGGTGAGAAATGCGGGCTAACTCTTACCACTCAAGCTTGAGCGGGTGCAAAGTATACCCGTTCGCTGTAATTATTCATAAGAAAGCACTATATAAAGCAGAACACACTATATTAAGTTGAGATAAATGGCTTTTTTACAGAGAATGACCTCAAAAAGCGGATAATAAAAATGACAAGCACACGTAAGTCGATTCACGGCCAGTGGTCAAACAGGCTGGTTTTCATTCTTGCAGCAACCGGTTCGGCTGTCGGACTCGGCAATATCTGGAAATTTCCATACATCACCGGTGAAAATGGTGGTGGTACTTTTGTGCTTGTATACCTGCTTTGTATTGCCCTGATAGGCATCCCCATCATGATGGCTGAAACCATGATTGGACGCCGCGGCCGCCAAAGCCCGATCAACACCATGGACGCGCTATCCAAAGAAGAAGGCCGCAGCCAAGGTTGGGTCGCACTGGGCTGGATGGGTGTTGTCGCCGGTTTCCTCATTCTTTCCTATTACACAGTCATCGCCGGCTGGGCGCTGTCCTATGATTTCAGAACGGCCAGTGGCGCCTTTCTCGGTGTGACCACTGACGGCGTCAACAGCATCTTCAGCGAACTCGTAACCGACCCGGAAAGGCTGCTGGCATGGCATACCATATTTATGGTGATGACCATGATTGTCGTCGCTCGTGGTGTCAGGCACGGACTGGAAAAAGCGGTGCGTTTCCTGATGCCGGCCTTACTGGCCTTGCTGCTGATGACCGTGGCTTACTCAATGACAACCGGGCATTTCATGGAAGGCGTTCGTTTTCTGTTTACACCTGGAAAAATCAGCGGACAGGGCGTGCTCATTGCGATGGGTCATGCCTTTTTTACGCTCAGTCTGGGCATGGGCGCCATCATGGTATATGGCTCTTACC
>DAOWLL010000503.1 GCA_030641945.1 Gammaproteobacteria bacterium
CTTCGATTGATGTTGCAAGATACAGTCCTTGCGTACACTTCAACTCAAGCCAACAAGTAAGGCCTTATTTGAATAACACCCTATCACGGCCGTGTCACTTTGTAGAGCTCAAATATACCTGCACTTGCGCTCAACCGGTGCGGGTAAAGTGACTACTCACACGGAGACAACGCCGTATCCTCGACAACACCGGCGATAATGCTGACCTGTTGCGGCGCGTCAGCCGGGATCGGCCATATCCACCTGGACTGTTTATAACTGGCAGGACACCGCTATCCCTGCTGGTAAATTCAGGCTCAAAGAACTATTCTTTCTTAGAGTGTCCACTAATGTTCTCTGATACTGTTTAATTTTTATTTTTTTATGGCAATGCGTTTGTCGTGCCAATAACGCAAAATAAAGAAGAGGTTGATAATGTCTGTACATCTAACAAACAGCTTTCGTGTTGACGATTATGCAATACGCTACAGTAATTTCGTACCACGCCTGTTCAACTTCTGCCTGTCGCTGGGCATGAAGCCTAACCGGATCATGCCATCACGCGCATTCTGTTCAGATGAAAACCAGGGTTACCCGATTATCCTGATTGCCATACACTTCCGCAGCTTCCCGTTCAATCACGGCCGCGTTGGCGGCATCGTCGCTACCGACCGCCACGGCCCGCACGCACACCACGGTCAGGACAGCGTTATCATACAGGCGAGCCATGTCGGTTATGAGCCCGATACCGGAGAGTTCGGCGTTTACCGTCGACTACAAACTGAAAACCATGAACACTCCTCCGACTGCGGAGCCATCTGTAATGTACTGGACTGGTACCAGAATGAATTCAACTTTGCCTGTCAGCATATTATGCTTGACCGTGACGGTGACGAGTACGTCGTAATCATCGACAACCAGCTGCTCAGTGACGAACGTGGTGAGGGCCTGTTTCTGAACCTGGGCAGGCTTATTGATATGCGTGATGGCCATGCCGAGCCCATACAGCTACTCAGCACCGCCAGGATTTACCGGGCATCGACTGAACTGGTCAATCGGATCAGTACCCAATGGCCTGAAAAACGGCAAAGTATTGGCCAGCACCTCTACTCCGATCTGTTTTATTTCCGCCGTAACACCGATGCTATTATCGATGCGAGCCACAATATCAATTGTAACCTGATCAAATCCATGCCCGACATCCTGTCCAGCAAGTACCCGGCGCTGACAGCGGCACAGGTCAATGCACAGGTCGAGTTTGATCGCACCTTCAGGACCATCGTCAAAGAAGAAGCCTACCGTGGCAAAAAGGTAGTGTTTATCTCCGGCATACATATTGATGTATCGCCAAGAGAAGGCCAGATCTTCCCGCTGACCAAGTATGTTCCCTGGGCTGCATACATACAGAGTGAATCAGGCGAAGGCTATACGCTGGAACAGGACAAACTGTATCAGGCTCTCAAGAAACAAAGCATGGACAATCCGCACAAGATTGACCTCACTGAGGCGATTGGCAGCATGAAGCAGGAAGCGGAGATACACATCCATGTTGATAACGAATAATTAGCATCAGCCTTTGACAGCCCGCTCAACCCTGTTATTTAATATGGGTCTGCACCCCATCAAGTGGGTAAATAATTCAAATGATTGCCACAGAGAACACAGAGAACACAGAGAACACAGAGGTTTTATCTGCCTGCCGCTACACGGCCCCCGCAAAAGACGCGAATGTTGTTGTGTGTGAATAGTTTCGTAGCCCGGATGAAGTGCAACGTAATCCGGGGATTCATCGCAGCGATTAACAACCCCGGATTTACAGTATACATCGATGTATCCTGCCCTACGGGCCAGCTAAAAGCTGTTCAAATTCGAGTCCGATCGAATTTAGTCACTACGTTACATCCAGGCTACGAACTGTCGGATTTATGATATAAGGCTATTGAACCGCTGAATGCCAGCAAGGAACAGGATCTATGTCCACAGATAAACGCAGATGAACACGGATGAAAGCGTTTTTAAGTTTCTAAATATCTGTGTTCATCTGTATTCATCTGTGGATGTTGTTTTTTAACATTCGCGTTCATTCGCGTGGGGCCGTGTAGCGGCAGGCGGACAAATATTCCCTGTGGGGTCAGGGTGTTATCATGGCTC
>DAOWLL010000572.1 GCA_030641945.1 Gammaproteobacteria bacterium
ATTTTTTCTCTTTGAGGCTCAGCGCCTGTTTATATAAATCATTCTTGTTCAAACCCGTCACCCTTGAAGCAATTGTTGCAGCCTGTTTTACTGGCAGCTCATCAACAAGAACGGGCAGCAATCTATTTAACAACTGCCGCTCTTCATCACCCTGCTGCTGCGCACCTTCAAGCAGCATAACAATTTCTCCTTTCTGCTGGTTCTGATCTTTTTCCACCCACTCTGCCAGTTCACTCAATGATGTCTTATGAATGGTTTCAAATGTTTTTGTCAGTTCTCTGGCCAGCACTGCCTGCCTGTGACCACCAAAGACAGATTCCATGTCTCTGAGGGTATCGGTGATTCGGTGACACGAAACATAAAAAACCAGTGTTCGCTGTTCAGATTTCAATGCCTGCAGGTAATTCTGACGCGCACCCCGTTTTGCGGGTGGAAACCCTTCAAACACGAAGCGGTCAGTTGGCAGGCCGGATGCACTCAATGCGGCAATCGCTGCACATGGCCCCGGAACGGGAACCACCCTGATATTCTGCTTGAGAGCAGCCTGTACCAGTCGGTAACCCGGATCACTCACCAGCGGCGTACCCGCATCTGAGATCAGGGCGATGGACTGGCCCTTGAGCATGCGCTCGATCAAAGCCGGGGTTTGCTGCTCCTCATTATGCTCGTGACAGGCTATCAGCCGGGTATTAATGGCAAAATGCTGTAGCAGGCGCCTGCTATGACGGGTATCCTCGGCAGCAATCAAGTCGACTGATTTCAGCGTTTCCAGGGCACGGGCGCTGATATCACCGAGGTTGCCTATAGGCGTGGCAACGAGGAATAATGCGGCTGAGTTTTCTGTAAGATATGACACTGATTGACCTGATTGACTACTTTCTGCTCGTAACATTCGCAGGCTGTTGTAGAATACACTCGACCCACGAATACAATACTCTAACTAATTGAATAATTTGTCCAGACTGATATCTTGAAATCGTTTAATCCCCTTATAACTATCTGCCTGATCCCGCTGCTCAGCGCCTGTGCTACAGGTCCCGATAAAAGTGTAGATGAAATCATCTCCGATGCTGTACGCAGCCAGACTGACCAGGCCATGGAAGCTCAGGCTGATAAAATGAGCGCTGAAGATTACATCGGTCTTGCCAGTGAAAGCACTGGAAAACAACGCGAGCAATATTTACTCAAGGCCGCCGAATTACTTTATCAACGCGGAGACCTGAGTCTAGCTGAAAGCCAGTTGCAGACGCTGGATTCAGAAACCAGCGCCCTGAGCCGTCAGCACCAGATCAGCCTGCTTGCCGCAAAGATCGCCCTCGCCAATGAAAACCCCAGGCAGGCACTGGAGCTGTTACCCCCACTGAAACAACTGCCACTGCCGCAATACATTGAAGCTAAACAAATCAGCGCAGACGCTAATCTCGATCTGGGATATCCACTGGAAGCCGTTCGCATAAGAGTCGACCTGGACCACTACCTGGGCACTGAAGAGGAAAAAGAAAAAAACCATGAAGCAATCTGGGCAGCCCTGCAGCGCACACCTGAAATAAGCCTGAAAGCCTCATCTCGTGACAATGCAACAACCCGTGGCTGGATAGAACTGGCACGCGAGCTCAGAAATGCACAGAACGATATCAGTGTGATACAGGACAAAATCCTTGACTGGGGTGCGCGCTATCCCGGCCACCCGGTTAGCAACCTGTTCATTGACAAGCTGCTGAATGAGTACCAGATGTCCCACACCACGGCCACCAGTATTTCAATACTGCTGCCCATGCAGGGTAAATATCAAGCCGTTACCGATGCCATACAGGGCGGTATCGTGACTGCATGGTATAAAC
>DAOWLL010000042.1 GCA_030641945.1 Gammaproteobacteria bacterium
GCCCAAAAGCCAGCCTCTGCGTTATTGCTTTTCACCATGCAATGAGCATGCTTTCAAAACAATGCCTTGATTCTGGCTTTTGGGCTGCGCCAGAATTTATGATAATTAGTCAGAGTTGCCCTAGGTTCTTTCCCGCTCTACTTTAAGACTTGGCAAGTTAGTACTGCTGATTACATGCAGTACAATACCTACACCCGAAAAAAACACCACGCTTGCCATAAAGCTTGCTACGACAGGATCAGCAGTTCCATCAGTTAGATAGGCTGCAGCCATGGCACAACCAATTGCTGCGATATAACTAATAACGGCGATTCCCATCAATACCTTCTGAATCTTTTTACGCTCTTTCATAGGACGTTTCCTGGCACAGTAGTATCAGCAAGAAGTATACATAAAAATCAATAAGAAGGAAGCGTCAAAAGCCGCCTGCAATATTAGAAATTTACCAATAACCGAAACATGGTGCTGGAATGAAGCTACTTGATATAGGTCAGTGCTAACTTATCCTGTTTCTGCAAACTGTAGTATTACAACTGCTTCATTTATAAAAGGTGCTGCTCATGCGCATTCAGCTAATCAAACCCGTACTCATTATTCTGTTCTGCTCCACATCGCTGCAGGCCACAGAGATAACACGAGGCGTCATGCTGAGCAACTCCTGTGCAGCCTGTCATGGTACCGACGGTAAAAGTCCCGGGGCGATTCCCAGTATTTACGGAAAAACTTCTGAATTTGTCTCCCAGGCATTAATGGATTTTCGTGAAGGCAAACGACCCGCTTCTGTTATGGGGCGCCATGCCAGCGGCTACAGCGACGAGGAAATCCAGATGATTGCAGAATATTTTTCCAGCCTGCCTTAGGAGCTGCAGATGAATAATCCAGGACGAAGAAAATTTATAAAACTCATCGGGGGCGGTACTGCACTTTTTGCTGTTTCTGGCTTGTTGTCAAACTGCAGCAAGGCTCCTGGCAAGGCGAGAGTGGTTATTGTCGGCGGCGGTTTCGGTGGTTCCACCTGCGCCAAATACCTTCAAAGATTTAACAGTAATCTCGATATTACACTGGTTGAACCTTCAGCTCGTTATATAACCTGCCCATTCAGCAACACCGTGATCAGTGGAATGCAGCAAATGGAGTCAATAACACATGACTACAATGCGCACAAAAACCGCGGCATTAAAGTTATTCATGCAATGGCGCAGGATGTGGATCCACCCGGAAAAAAGGTGATCCTCAATAATGGTGATGTACTTGCCTACGACCGTCTGGTACTTGCACCCGGTATCGATTTCAAGTGGGAAGATGTCGAAGGCATGAACGCGGATGATGCAGAAACAATTCCTCATGCCTGGAAGGGCGGTGCGCAAACAATCCTGCTCAGAAAACAGCTCACTTCCATGCCCAACGGCGGTGTTGTAATCATCGCAGCACCTGAAAATCCATTTCGCTGCCCACCAGGGCCTTATGAGCGCATCAGCTTGATTGCTCATTATCTCAAGCAACAAAAACCAAAATCGAAAATCCTGGTACTGGATGCCAAAGACAAGTTTTCTAAACAGGCTTTATTCAAACAGGCCTGGGAAAAGCTATACCCGGGAATGATCGAATGGATTGGCGGCAGTAATGGCGGTCGAGTTGATGAAATCGATGTAGCATCACGCACGCTGTATACAGAATCAGGCGATACACATAAGGGCGATGTGGTGAATTTTATACCGCCTCAAAAAGCCGGCACTCTGGCCCATCGTGCCGGCCTGACAAATGCTGACGGCTGGTGTTTTGTTGACCAGAGAAGCTTTGAATCGCAATCACATGAAGGTGTATATGTTATCGGGGATGCCTGTATCGCCGGTAAAATGCCCAAGTCCGGATTTGCAGCTAACAGCCAGGGCAAGGTATGTGCTGCGGCTATAGTCACTTCATTAACTGGCACGAACTTGCCCGACCCTTCCTATGTTAATACCTGCTACAGCCTGGTTGCCCCTGACTACGGTATCTCTGTCGCTGCAGTTTACCGCTTTAACCAGGAAGACGGCATCTATAAATCAGGTGGCGGTGTCAGTCCGCTGGACGCCGATGCCAGCTACCGTGCACAGGAAGCACGATATGCGAGGGGATGGTATGACAGCATCACCCAGGACTCATTCGGATAAAGACAGGCGATACGTATTGTGGCTGAGACGAATGTGTAATACATTTTGGATTTCCACCCCATCAAGTGGAAAAATTCAAATGATGGCCACAGAGTTCACAGAGAACACAGAGGCTTTATCCGCCTGCCGCTACACGGCCCCCGCAAAAGACGCGAATGATATTGTGTGTGAATAGTTTCGTAGCCCGGAAGGAAAGGACATATATCCACAGATGAACACAGATAAAAGCGTTTTTAAGTTTCTAAATATCTGTGTTCATCTGCGTTCATCTGTGGATAATTTGTTTTTAATGATTTGCGTGGGGCCGTGTAGCGGCAGGCGGACAAATATTCCCTGTGTGGTCAGGGTGTTATCATGGGCCTACCCCCTGTATTTGGGGAAGACCCTGGATTTCAATAGATTATTAAGCTGTTATGTGCATATACGTGTCAAGCCAGATCACATCAATGTCAATGTTCAAGCCAATCTTCTATTTACTCGTATCTCTACTGATATCATCATGCACGACTGCCGGCGTCAATTATCACAAGATCGCAGACGGTAACAGCTTTCCTGCCGATAATGCTGTCTCTGATGACTACGAAATCAGCACTAATGGCAGCCTGAGAATACTGACTCTGAATATCGCACACGGCCGCAACCAGGCAGCCAACCAGTTGCTGCTGGAAAAAGAAGATATCGAGCAGAATCTCAGGGCAATTGCACGCTTTTTGAAAAAAACCAATGCAGATGTCGTTGCTCTGCAGGAAGCGGACGGCCCATCCGGATGGAGCGGCAACTTTGATCATATTGAATTTCTTGCCAGGGAGGCGGGCTACCCCTGGCACTATCGTGCAAACCATGCTGAAAGCTGGCTGTTCAGTTATGGCACAGCGATTCTGTCCCGTTTGCCCGTTGCCGAAACAATACAACACACCTTTAACCCCTCGCCACCGACGTTAAACAAAGGCTTCTTACTGGGCCAGCTAAACTGGGTGAGTGATAATGAAACCGGCTCAGCGTTGCCTGTTGATATTGTTTCGGTCCACCTGGACTTTTCCAGGCACAGGGTGAGGGATGAGCAGATCGCAGAAATGACTGATGTATTGGCCAGTCGCGAAGGCCCGATGATTATCCTGGGTGATTTTAATAGTGACTGGTTTGCAGAAGAATCAGTGATCAAAAGACTTGCCGAAAAATCGAGAATGCATGTCTACGAGCCCGCTGCAGATAACCTGCATACTTATAACGCCAACCACCGCTATGACTGGATACTCATTTCCGAGGAGCTTGCCTTCGTCCGTTACGATGTCCTGCCGGACATCATATCTGATCATCTCGCGGTGCTGGCTGAAATCAAGTTGAAAAGCACAGCTGATATCTCATTAGAAAAGGGCATTAAAAAGGCAAATCAAGACCAATAAATGGGCCGTTGAGCTCGACGATTATTCCTGAATCATAATCTGTAGTGAAGTAATCATATTTAAACCAGCGGTATCCCCCTATTATTTCCATATGTCTCGATGGCCGGAATTTCATAATCACACCCCATTCCGTTACACCGCTTAGTGTCAGGTTTCTGCTGAATGCCGCCTCGAGGCCAGCAGTCAGATAGGGCACAAGCAGGTAATAAATACCAAGGTCAGCGTATACCTCGAATGACTTGTTTCTGACACCCGTGGTCAGGCCGCTTTCAGTCTCCATATCGATTTCAAAATTAGAACGGGATATGCCTGCAAATGCAGACATGAAAAAGTTCTCTCTGAGGGCATCGCCAACCCGGCCATAGCTGATTGAAGCTGTGGTCACCTTGGTTGCTGCACGAACCTGGTCGGGCCCGGTTAATTGAAAATCTTCAAAATCAATAACTTTACCGTCGGCTATATCCTGGTTGAATTCGCCACTCGCCTGGGTAAAACGTATTTTTATCCGCTCATTCTGGTTTTCTTTTGTTACAGGAAAAGAAGTCCGCAACTCGGTGAAAGTGGTGGAATCAGATCCCTCAAGATTGACCACATTGGTCGAAGAACAGGCCAACAGGAGCTTCAGGCTTAGGCCAACTAGTATTAGCCGGGAGAAACGCACGAAAGGTAATTCCATAACTAATATTAGTGCAAACAGCTCAAGTCAGCATTATCTAACGAACCTGAACTGCATATTCCATCAGGATTTCTCCCAAACCTGTTAATTAGCAGCGCACGCCGTATATTTACTTGCGTAATAGAGGATTACAGTTTTTTATCGTCACCTGCCCCTGGAGCAGATTGCCTCGCGAATATTCCTGAAAATAACAGGTATTTGTAACCGGGTCATAATTTTCTATCCATAGATTGTCATCTTTCCAGGTTGCCGCCAGGTGAAGTTGTCCTTGTGGAACGGATACCGTCATAACACCACCATAGCGCTTGACGAATATCTGTTGAAAATAAAAGTAATAGGCGCCGAAACCAATGACCAGGATCACAACCGCGCTGATCGCTGCTGTTTTCCATTCATCCATTTTCCCGCCAATAAACACCAGCACGGCAATAATGAGTCCCAGTACGACCGCCCAGTAAAGATATGTAACCATTTGCATACTCCTCAATTTGCCATTTATCGGCACTTTAATATAAATTCAGCAATCTCTCACAACCTCTTCGACAACTGGGATTATACTTCTGATAAAGGTTTGGGGAGCATCAATTATGAAACTCAGTCGCCGTCGTTTCCTTCAAGGCCTGGCTGCTGCTAGCACAGCACTGGTTGTCAAACACGGCCATAGCGCTGCAATATCCTCGCGACACAGCCGAATCATTCCGTCCAGCAACGAACGCATCCCCGTTGTCGGCATGGGTTCATGGCTGGTTTTTGCGATAGACCCCGATGATGAAAATGAGCTGGCATCACGAGAGGCCGTAATTCGTGAATTCCTCAAACGCGGCGGCGGCATGATCGACTCCTCGCCGATGTACGGTGTGGCCCAGGATGTCATTGGCCGCAGCCTTAAACGAATTGATGACCACAGCGGCCTTTTTTCGGCAACCAAGGTGTGGACCCATGGCAACCGGCAGGGCATGCTGCAAATGGAGGACTCAAGACTGCTTTGGAATTTGCCGCATTTTGACCTGATGCAGGTGCATAATTTGATGGACTGGCAGACGCATTTACCCAACCTGTACGACATGAAAGACGAAGGCGAGATCCGTTATGTCGGTGTTACCACATCCCATGGCCGCAGACATGAAGATATGATTGATGTCATGCGCTCCCAGCCGCTGGATTTTGTGCAATTCACATACAACCTGCTGGATCGCGAAGCTGAGGACTATTTACTGCCGCTGGCGGCAGACAGGGGCATAGCCGTCATTATCAACAGGCCGTTTCAGCGCGGCGGCCTGTTTAAAAAATTTGGCCGGTATAAACTGCCAAAATGGGCTGCAGACATCGATTGCGAAAACTGGGCACAGTTCTTTCTGAAATTTATTGTTTCCCACCCTGCAGTTACCTGCGCAATCCCCGCCACCTCGCGGGTAGATCATCTGCAACAAAACATGGCTGCTGCATATGGCCGCCTACCAGACCTGGCGATGCGGAAGGAAATGGTTAAATATGTTGAAAAACTGCACGGCTAAACAGGCAATCTTCCACTAATGACTGCAGCTACACCGGGTAATACATTCGCGAGTAACTTTGTATCTGACAGAGCCGCCGGTCTATGGCTATCCGGTATCAAGGAAATGGCCATGTTGAGCGCCAGGGTTGATGGTGCGGCATCACTAGCATGGGGCATTCCATCTTTTCCTACGCCTGAATACATATTAAATGGCGTCGTTCAGCAGCTGAAAAATGACGAGGACATTGGCAAATATGCTCTGCCTGATGGCCTCGAAGAGCTGAAACAGCTGGTTGCCCGCAAACATAAGATTGATACCGGCATATTCGTCGATGCAGATGATCATGTCATGATAACTGCCGGCAACATGCAAGGTATGTACAGCCTTTTACAGGTTATAACGAACCCGGGTGATGAAATTATTCTGACTGACCCCTGTTTTGCCTCACATATTCAACAGGTCAATATTTGCGGGGGAAAACCTGTTTACTGGTCTCTTGATGAAGACAACTCGTGGAGTCTGGATGTTGACGCCTTGTCACAACTAATCAGCGAGAAAACAAAAGCTATTATCATTAATTCGCCTTCCAACCCGACAGGCAAGATTTTCAGCAAGGAAAATCTGTTGCGGATTGGCGAGATGGCCAGAGCACATAATTTCATGATCTTAATCGATGACCCATACAGTCATTTCACTTATGAACACAAGAACAGGTATTTCAATCTCGCTTCGACTATTGACCTGTTTGAAAACATCGCATACCTGTTCAGCTTTTCAAAAGCCTATGCAATGAGCGGCTGGCGCCTGGGTTACATGATCATTCCTGCTCATATTAAAAAGCAGCTAATCAAGGTCCATGACCTGAACATGATTTGCACACCCCGTGTTTCGCAAACAGCGGGTATTGCAGCGCTGACAGGCGATGCGCATCACCTGGTTGAATATGAAGCCGCTTTTAGCAGCAGAAGAGAACTGATCTGCCAGCGGCTGGATGCCATATCTCATATATTTGGCTACATCAAACCTGAAGGCGCTTATTATGTGTTCCCAAGAATATTGGTTGCGCATCAAAATTCACGTGACTTCTGCCTTGAACTGTTAAACAAAGCCAAAGTCACATTGGCGCCGGGCAGCGCCTTTGGGCCATCAGGCGAAAACCATGTACGAATGGCTTACTGTGTTTCCGAAGACACGATTAACCTGGCATTCGACAGGTTAGAAGCGTACTTTGGAAAGGCATAATAAATGGGACTTCACCACATCAAGTGGGTAAAAATTCAAATGATTGCCACAGAGAACACAGAGAACACAGAGGTTTTATCCGCAAATAACGCACTAAAATGTAAGGAACATTTTGAACGCACGCCAGTGCGGCCCGCAGGGCGAAGCGCAGGACTGCGCGGAGTAACAGACGCGAATGCTGTTGTGTGTGAATAGATGCTTAATGATCTGCTTTTCACTGCCGGATTCATGTTATAAGGCTATTGAACCGCTGGATACCAGCAAGGAACAGGGCCTATGTCCACAGATAAACGCAGATGAACGCGGATGAAAGCGTTTTTAAGTTTCTAAATATCTGTGTTCATCTGCGTTTATCTGTGGATGTTGTTGTTAAACATTTGCGCGGGGCCGTGTAGCGGCAGGCGGACAATTAATCCCTGTGGGGTCAGGGTGTTATCATGGACCTACCCACTGTATTTGGGGAAGACCCAACTATATGAATGTTGTGCATCAGAGTAGTTCGACTATTGTTTAACTTATGATCAACACGCCATCACCGCTCAACTATGTCATCAGCCATCCCGGCCAGTTTGCGATCGACGTGCTGAAAGGGTTTCGGGAAAACCAGGGATTGCTGCTCGCCGGGGCAGTTGCCTACTACACACTGTTATCAATTATCCCCGTGTTCGCACTGGTATTGATCGTATTTTCATATTTCATTGACACCCAGATCCTGCTTGAAACTTCGTCAACATTCCTGATGATGGCCACACCAATGCGTACTGATACGCTAATCACACATCTGGAAACATTTCTCGCCAACTGGAAAGTAATCGGCATTATGGGAATTTTTCTACTACTGTTCTTCAGTTCGCTGGCCTTTACCGTGCTTGAGAATGCCATGTCAGCTATCTTTTTTCACCGTCAATTGAAGCACCGGCGTCATTTCCTTGTTTCAGCGTTGATGCCATACATTTACATACTGCTACTGGCCGCAGGCTTTCTTGTTGTCAGCTTAATGTCAGGCTGGCTGCATCAACACAGTGCGGACACACCATCATTGTTCGGTATTGATATCAACATGACTGAAACCACAGCAACAATTCTGTATGCAGTGGGCGTCTTTGGCGAAGTACTGCTGCTGACTTCTGTCTACCTGGTTATGCCGGTAGGCCGGCTGGCCTGGTCACATGCACTGATCGGTGGCATCACAGCGACAGTATTGTGGGAAATCACGCGGCATATCCTGATATGGTATTTTTCGACACTGTCTTTTGTCAGCGTCATCTATGGTTCACTCGCTACCACCATAATCATTTTGCTCAGCTTCGAGTTCGGCGCAATCATATTGTTGCTTGGTGCACAGGTAATCGCCGAATATGAACGTATCGACCATGGCGGCGTAACACCCATAGAACAGCCATGAAAGATAAGAAACCCAGTCCGGGTGTCTCAAGACAGGACAGGCTATCTGATGAAGGTCTGGCCAGACTGGAAAAACAGCTCGAATCCGGATTGAATATCAGCGGCCAGGTGCTGGCCCAATGGATAAAACGCTACGGTGATGCCGCCCGGAAGATCATAATAAGGCATGATCGCTACCGCCCAGAGTTCGACGATATAGCCTGAAAGCCGGGAACGGCAAAGCCTTATCCCGGCCTACTTCTACTAAAATTTTACCGCAGAGGCGCTGAGGCGCAGAGAAAGATTTTCCAGGTGTTGCTCCAGGTTTACGTGGTGCGGGTTTTTCATATTGTGTAGGTAGCGGCTAAGCCTAATCCTGGCTTGCTGGTATAGAATCACCAACAAGCATACCCAATATTACCTCTGCGCCTCTGCGGTTTATCATTACCCCCAGTTTCGTAGGCCTGCATAAGTGAAATGTTGCAGGCAAACCCGGAACAAAGCCGGGAACGGCAAAGCCTTATCCCGGCCTACTTCTACTACTGATTATTCACTATTCACTATTCACTGTTCACTGTTCACTGTTCACTGTTCACTAC
>DAOWLL010000011.1 GCA_030641945.1 Gammaproteobacteria bacterium
AACTCACACCCCCGCCAGCCCCCCGTGCGCGTACTCACCGGGAAATCAACCAGAATCCACCCCCTGCTCCTCATCCCGTACTCCTGCACTCCCCTGCACTGGCCAAACAGGCAAATGTACCTGATTTTATTGCGACCGCATCATGTTTCCGATTCTTGATCGGCGCGGCCGCACCATTGCCTTTGGCGGCCGCATTATCGATGATGGTGAACCCAAGTATCTCAATTCACCGGAAACCCCGGTCTTTCATAAAGGCTATGAGCTTTATGGATTTTATGAGGCCCGGCAAACAGTAAGAAACCTGCAACGCATCCTTGTTGTGGAAGGCTACATGGACGTTGTTGCACTGGCGCAAAACGGCATCGAGTATGCGGTCGCTTCGCTTGGCACTGCAACCACGAAAGACCAGATCCAGAAACTGTTTCGTTCAGTTCACCAGGTTATCTTTTGTTACGACGGCGACCAGGCTGGGAAAAAAGCAGCATGGCGCGCACTTGAAAATACATTGCCGATACTGCGTGATGGTCTCGAAGCGAGGTTTCTATTCTTACCCGATGGTGAAGATCCTGATTCAATGGTGCGCAATGAAGGCAAACAAGCTTTTGAAATACGGCTAAATAGTGCGATACCGCTATCAGAGTTTCTGTTTGATAAGCTGTTAAAAGATATCGACATCAGCTCCATGGACGGTAAGGCAAGGCTGGCTAAGAATGCCAAACCGCTGCTTGCAACAGTACCCGAAAGCGTCCTCAGGGACCTAATGTATAAACGCCTTGCTGAACTGGTCGGCATCAGTGATCAAAGATTACAGGGCGGACATGTATCGCCTGAAACAGAAATAAAAAAACGGCCAGCCGCCAGCTCGCGTACTAACAGGGAAATCAAGCAGAATGCTACCCGTGATGCTATTGCCTTATTGCTGCAGCACCCTGAACTGGCCAAACAGGCAAATGTACCTGATTTTTTTGCGACAGCATCGATACAGGGGTTTTCTTTACTATATGCCTTATACCAGACGGTCCAGAATAATCCCGAAATCTCATCTTCAGCTTTACTCGAACGCTGGCGGGACAAAAAAGACTTTGAGATATTACACAAACTGATACAGAGAAACGTATTCGGTACAGATGAAAAAGCCAGTCAACTCATTGTGTTCAGCGATGCCATTTTGCGCCTTACCATGAAATACAGGGACGAGCGATTTGAAATACTTGAAACCAGGCTCAAGCAAGGCGGACTCAGCGAAACAGAACTGGAAGAATACAAATCGCTGCTGGCAAGATAACACGGATTTCTTAACGCAAATGCACTTTCAACGCAAAGGCGCAAAGACGCAGAGAGCGCAAAGATGAATTTATAGTTGTTCCTGGCTAATGCATCTGTCTGATTTGCCGATATTTGAGGCCAGAAGTTCCTGCAAATAATTATTATAACCTCTGCGCTCTTTGCGTCTTCGCGCCTCTGCGTTAAGAACTGACCTTTGCGTTGAACAATACAGATCAATGTTGACAAGTCGAATAAATACTGCATAATCCGCTGACATCAGGCGCCAATTTGACTCAGATTGCGGGCGCATTACAAATACAGCTAAAGCGAGTTCCGATATAAGAAATTATCGAAAACCCGTCAAAAGCTGTGCTTAGACGGGTTTTTTATTGCCTTTACAATAAGGCCACCAATAGCAGGTACTAGTTATGAGCGAACATTTATTCACTTCAGAATCAGTTTCTGAAGGCCACCCGGACAAGGTTGCCGACCAGATATCAGACGCTGTTCTGGACGCAATTTTTGAACAGGACACCAGCGCGCGTGTTGCCTGCGAAACCATGGTCAACACCGGCATGGTCATCATCTCCGGTGAAATCACCACCGAAGCCTGGGTCGACATGCAGGCCGTGGTACGCAAAACGGTGAAGGAAATCGGTTACAACCATTCAGATATGGGCTTTGACTGGGAGTCCTGTGCCGTGCTGACCTCTATTGACAAGCAGTCTTCAGACATCGCCATGGGTGTGGATGAATTCGGCGAGCATGAGCAGGGCGCCGGTGACCAGGGCCTTATGTTCGGATATGCAAGCAATGAAACCGAGGTGCTGATGCCCGCGCCTATCACCTATGCGCACAGGCTGGTAAAGCGCCAGGCCGAGATACGCAAGAGCGGCACCCTGCCCTGGTTGCGCCCGGATGCAAAAAGCCAGGTCACTTTCAAATATGTCGACGGCGAACCCGTCGGTATCAATGCCGTAGTACTGTCTACACAGCATGATCCCGAAATTGAATATAAACATCTGCGTGAAGCCGTGATGGATGAAATCATCAAGCCGGTATTGCCCGCAGAATGGCTGGATCAGTGCTCGCAGGATGACATCCACATCAACCCAACCGGGAAATTTGTCATCGGCGGACCGGTCGGCGACTGCGGCCTCACCGGTCGTAAAATTATCGTAGACACTTACGGTGGTATGGCGCGCCATGGTGGTGGCGCTTTTTCCGGCAAGGACCCTTCAAAAGTCGACCGCTCTGCCGCCTATGCCGGACGCTACGTCGCCAAGAACATCGTCGCTGCCGGCCTTGCTGACAAGTGTGAAATCCAGATCTCATACGCCATTGGCGTAGCCGAGCCGACTTCTATCTCGGTACAGACCTTTGGTACCGGCAAAGTTGATGATGACCGCATTATTGAACTTGTACGCGATCACTTCGATCTCAAGCCAAAAGGCCTGATACAGATGCTCGATCTGTTGCGCCCCATTTACCGTAATACGGCTGCCTATGGTCATTTCGGTCGTGAAGAGCCTGAGTTCACCTGGGAAAAAACGGATAGAGCGGCTGCACTGAAGGACGCAGCCGGGCTATGATCCTGGCCGGGCCTGTGTAATTTCAGGCCCGGCTAGGCTATAATCCGTCGATTCCGTTCTGAGGGGCGCTGCAGCGAGACGTACCGTGAGGTCAACGTACTCGTCAGGCTCAGAGATTAACAACGGCGCTCATTTCTTAATACTGATTAGGAGATGAGTAATGAATGCTGTTGTTGAAAAAAACTTTTCCGATTACAAGGTCGCTGACCTTTCCCTGGCCGACTGGGGCCGCAAGGAAATATCCATTGCCGAAACAGAAATGCCGGGCCTGATGGCGCTGCGTGAAGAATACGGCAATGAAAAACCGCTACAGGACGCCCGCATAACCGGCAGCCTCCACATGACCATCCAGACTGCCGTTCTGATCGAAACCCTGGTTGCACTGGGTGCAGAAGTCCGTTGGGCATCATGCAATATCTTTTCCACACAAGACCAGGCAGCCGCTGCTATAGCGGCAACCGGTATTCCTGTTTTTGCCTGGAAGGGCGAAACCATCGAAGAATACTGGTGGTGCACCGAACAGGCGCTGACATGGCCTGACGGCGGCAACCCCAACATGATCCTCGATGATGGCGGCGACGCTACCCTGCTGGTACATAAAGGCGCTGAGTATGAGAAAACGGGCGCCGTTCCTGACGCGGCAGAAAGCGATAATGAAGAATGGAAAGCTATTATCGATTTGCTCAAACGCACCATATCAGACGGCTCGAGCAAGTGGAGCCAGATTGTAGAAAGCGTCAAAGGCGTTACCGAGGAAACCACCACCGGTGTACATCGCCTGTATCAGATGCAGGATTCGGGTGAACTCATGTTCCCGGCAATGAATGTCAACGATTCAGTGACCAAGTCGAAATTCGACAACCTTTACGGATGCCGCGAATCACTGCTCGATGGCATCAAGCGCGCTACCGATGTAATGATTGCAGGAAAAATCTGTGTTGTTCTGGGTTATGGCGATGTTGGCAAGGGTTGCGCACAGGCTTTTCGCGGCATGGGTGCAACTATATGGGTCACTGAAATCGACCCGATCTGCGCACTGCAGGCTGCAATGGAAGGCTACCGTGTCGTCAACATGGATGATGCCGCCACCCAGGGTGACATTTTTGTGACGACGACCGGTAATGTGAATGTCATCAACCATGACCACATGGCTTCGATGAAAAATGAAGCCATTGTGTGCAACATTGGCCACTTTGATTCCGAAATCGAGATCGCTTCACTGGAAAAATACCAATGGGAAGAAATCAAACCCCAGGTAGACCATGTTATTTTCCCGGACGGTAAGCGTATTATTGTTCTCGCCAAAGGCCGCCTGGTTAATCTTGGCTGCGCTACAGGTCACCCGAGCTTCGTGATGTCAGCGTCGTTTACCAACCAGGTCATGGCTCAGGTCGAATTCTTCACCCACTCGGACAAATACGAAAACAAGGTTTATGTATTACCAAAAATACTAGATGAAAAGGTTGCTCGGCTGCACCTGCAGAAGATCGGCGTTAACCTGACAAATCTGTCCCAGGATCAGGCTGATTATATCAACGTGCCGATGGACGGCCCGTACAAGCCTGACCACTATCGTTATTAATCTCATATACAGGGTGCTGCTGTCAACAGCAGCACCCTTGTTCTAACAGCTTGAGTCTTGAACTATCATGAATTCCCCTATGAATGCCGGTAAGATTTTCAGTTGCGAATTTTTTCCACCCCGTACGGAAGCTGGAATGGAAAAGCTTGTTGTAGTCCGCAATGAACTGGATAAAAACATAAATCCTGCGTTTTATTCGGTTACATTTGGTGCCGGCGGCTCAAACCGTGACCGCACCCTGGATACAGTTGATCAGCTCAGAGAGGATAATGCATCCGTTGCCCCGCACATATCCTGCATAGGTTCTACGCGCGAACAGATCAAGCTGCTGCTCGATCACTACATCAGCAGGGGCGTAACCCGCCTGGTTACATTGCGCGGAGATGTTCCTGAAGAAGGACAGGGAGCAAATGATTTCATGCATGCCAATGAACTGGTTGAGTTTATTCGCAGGGAAACTGGCAACCACTTTCATATAGAGGTGGCTGCTTATCCGGAGTATCACCCCGAATCAACAACACCTGAATCTGACTTCGAATACTTCAAACGCAAGATAGAAGCCGGCGCTGATTCTGCTATTACCCAGTATTTTTACAATATTGATGCTTACTTGCGATTCATGGATAACTGCAGCAGGGCAAATCTGGATGTCCCTGTTGTTCCAGGTATTATGCCGATCACAAACTACAAAGGCCTTGTGAGATTCTCGGATAATTGCGGTGCAGAAATACCACGCTGGATTCGAAAGCAGCTGGAAGCATATGAAGACGATATCGATAGCCTGCTTGCTTTTGGAGCTGATGTTGTCACCAGCCTGTGTTCACGTTTACTCGAATCCGGCGCACCTGGCCTGCATTTCTATACACTTAACCAGTCCCAGGCCTCGCTCGAAATCTGGCGCAAACTAAATTTGTAGCACCGGCATTGCGTACCTCACGTATATATTTCAACAGCAGCATTACCACTGGTGAAACGCTTACTCTGCCTGCCAATGCCTCAAATCACCTGGTACGTGTATTAAGATGCAGGAAAAATTCAGCTGTAAGCATCTTTAACGGGAATGGCGGAGAGTTTTCGGCCACACTGCTCGATGAAAACCCCAGGTCTGCCAGCATCATTATCAACAGCTATTCAGATAACAACCGCGAGTCACCTCTAAGCATAACCCTGATACAGGGCCTGTCACGCAGCGAGCATATGGACACAACCATACAGAAGGCAACAGAACTGGGGGTAACTGAGATCATTCCTGTTATCTGTGAACGGTCCTCATACATAAAAAAAGACCGCACACGTAAAAAACATGAGCGCTGGCATCAAATTGCTATTAGCGCATGCGAACAGAGTGGCAGAAATCTGTTGCCAGAGCTGCATGAAGTAACGGAGCTTGAAACCGCAATTAATCGAACGACTGCCCGCACAAAACTGGTGCTGGACCCAACTGCAGCTGGCGGCATAAAATCTATTGAGCACGATAATACATCGATATGCATTTTATCCGGCCCTGAGGGCGGTTTGTCCGAACAGGAAATTACTTTATGCTCTGAGGCCGGCTATAACCGGATTAACTTTGGTCCACGCATCCTCAGAACAGAGACCGCAGGTCCCGCCTTTATTACAGCCTTACAGACTCTATGGGGAGATATGGGCTAAGATGGATAACAAACCGGGTTCGGATTAGAACTGACACACCCTAAACAAATTCAAAAACAATTCACCACAGAGGCACAGAGGGCACAGAGTTTTACTTTGTTAACTGCGCCTGTGGCGCTGTTAACAATACAAAGCTTTTCTCTGTGTCCTCTGTGACTCTGTGGTGAAACGCTTTTTAGTTTTTGACTGTCAGGCTATATAGAAATCAATATTTAGCTGATTGTTATAACAATCAATATTGATCATTCTACGTCCGCCTTCGTGCAATATGCGGGCTAGATGGCTGCCTGCTGCAGCATTTCCTCGATCGCGTAAATATCCAGAATCCCTGCGGCGGCGCCATTGATTCTGACTTTTTGTGCAACCATGGGATGGTCAGCCGCTGCCTGTTCATCAAGCTTTATCTGGTCTCTTGCAAAAGTACTCACATGTGGAACACCATGCATGGCCAGTCCGATGTATGGATATCTTTTATCAAAGTCCCCATCATCACTTACTGAATATATCACTGCGACCTGGGTATTGATATTCACCGCCTGTGCATTATCACCGGCTGCAGCCTCATATGAAACCACAGGTAATACAACACCCCGCCATCTGGCTTTGCCCAGCATCCACTGCGGCGAATTTTCAACTTCACTCACATCCTGCACAGATATAACTTCTGCAACTGCTGAATTAGGCACAACCACTAATTCGTTTTTCAGTGTCAAGATTATGCTTTTTATTAACTGGCTGTTCTGTACCATAATGATTACACTTCGAGGATTTCATTGATGTTTTTCAGCAACTCTTCTTCCTGATAGGGCTTGCCAAGATACTGGTTAACACCAATTTCCAGGGCTTTCTCCTTATGTTTCTCACCGGTACGAGAGGTGATCATAATTATCGGAAGATCTTTAAGACGTTCATCGTTTCTGATGTAGGTAGCCAGCTCGAAGCCGTCCATTCTCGGCATTTCAATGTCCAGCAGCATCAAGTCGGGCTTGGCATCAATTAGCTGATTGGTTGCATCAATCCCATCTTTTGCCAGCATCACGTGTATGCCATTACGTTCAAGCATACGTGCGGTGACCTTTCGAATGGTAATCGAATCGTCTACAACCATAACGGTTCTTTCTTCTTCCTTCTCAGGCAACGCCTCTTGCTCAGCAAGCTCTGCATACTCCGGTTCCTTGAACAGGCTTTCACCAACAACCAGTGCTGACATTTCCAGAATCAAAACAACACGTCCATCAGCAAGAATGGTTGCTCCTGCGATACCTCGAACCATACCAATCTGGTGACCCACAGGTTTAACCACGATCTCACGACGCCCCACCAGGTCGTCTACATGCAATGCAAAGTGTTTATTGCCAACCTGTGCCAGCAATACAGGATACAGGCCGTACTGTTCGCTGTAGTCAGGCCTGTTGCCAATCAGCAGTTCACCAAGATGTTTGAGCTCATACTCAACATTATTGAACTCGTACATATGCTGTTCACTGTTATAAAACCTCTGTAGTTCAGCGCCTGTGACGCGCACAACACCTTCAATACTTGCCAGTGGAATTGCATATACATCTTCACCTGCACTGACCAGCAGGGCCTGGTTTATCGCCAGTGTAAGCGGTAACCGAATCGTGAAGCTGGTGCCTTTGCCCGGGTTCGTATCAATTTCCAGCACACCACCAAGTTGCTTGAGTTCTGCGTCAACAACATCCATACCCACACCGCGGCCAGCAACCTGGGAAACAGATTCAGCAGTACTGAAACCAGACTTGAGAATAAACTGCAGCACTTCACGGTCGCTGATTTTGCTGTCCGCATCAAGCAAACCCTGTTTAACAGCTTTTGCTCGAATAGCACTCGCGTTTATACCTGCGCCATCATCACTTACTTTTAAGATGATGTCAGTACCCTTACGATCAACCAGTATGTTGATAAGTCCTGTTTCCGCTTTGCCCGCAGTAATTCGTTTATCCGGTGCTTCTATTCCGTGCGCCACTGCATTACGCAACATATGCTCGAGTGGCGCAATAATACGATCAAGAACGGTACGATCCAGCTCATTGGCATCACCGGTAATGGTCAGCTCAACCTCCTTTCCAACCTCTCTTGATGTCTGTCTGACAATTCTGCGTAGACGTGTTGATAGACCTCCAAATCGAACCATGCGGGTACGCATCAGGCCTTCCTGCAATTCCGTGCTTACACGTGATTCCTGCAGCAACAAGGTTTCAGAGTCGCGCACAATATCACTGAGTATCTCTCGAATACTCTCAACATCACCTGCCGTCTCAGTCAAGCTTCGTGAAAGCTGCTGGATGGTCGAATATTTATCCATTTCCAATGGATCAAAATCGTCATCATACTGATTGTTTTCTTTTTCAAAAGAAGAGCGAATCTGGATTTCTGTCTCTATCTCCAGATTTCGCAGCTGTTGTTTGAGGCGTACTACAGTTGATTCAAGTTCGTTAAGGTTAAAACCGATATCACTCATCTGCTTGCCCATACGAGCATGATGAATATTGACCTCACCGGCTGAATTGACAAGCTCATTCAACAAGTCAGCACGCACACGGATCTGTTCCTGGGCATCCCGATAATTAACATCGGTCGAGCGCTCTCCCCATTGAGGCTTTTCTATCTTGTCAGTCGCACGTCGCCCAGGATTTTGACCTGCATCTGCAGGCTCCTGTTGTATGTTTTCAGCTGTTTGCGCAACCTCGTTCTGCGCATCTTCAGCTGATAAATCACGGCTGAGATCGTCAAGTTCGATGTCATACCGTTCAACCGCGCGTTTCTCGGGAACCTCGCCCTTGATCAATGCTTCGAGTTGTACAATCAGGTCACTGGCGGTATCAATCGGCGCGCGGTCTTTAACATTCTTCAGCATTACCGCAAGACGATCTACACAATCGTTCAATGTATCAAACAGCAATTTATCTGTCTTGACCTGCTTGTCTGATACCTTGACAACCAGTGACTCCAGCAAGTGCGTTAGATCACCGACTGGTGTCAGCTCGGCCATGCGCGCACCACCTTTGAGTGTGTGCATATAGCGCTGTAGTTGCTGAATACTGTCTGCATCATTCGGGTTATGTGTTAATTTCTGCAGGATCTCTTCACAACTTTCGACCAGTTCATCCGCTTCTTCAAGAAAGATATCAATCAAGTCGCCATCAATTTCACCGTATGGAATCACAGCAGTTGCAGCTGCGCACTCCTCCTCAAGCGGCAACTCAACTATCTCTTCATGAGCATCTAAGTCGATCTCGTCTTCTTCAATGTCAATCAGCTCTACTTCAACTTCATCAACTCCAGTATCCGCTTCAGGCTCAGCTTCTGCTTCTGCTTCTGATGCAGCTTCGTCGTGTGCCTCACCATCCCTTGATGACACTTGCAGCTGATTCTGCAATTCTGTCTGCAGAGCTTTATTGATTTTATCCAGAAGCTCTTTGTCACTAGCGGGCATTGCGCCCGCCTTGAGACCATCAAGCATTGCGTGAACTTTTTGAGCAATTTCTGCGATCAGCAGCACTACATCATCACTGATAGCCAGGTTATGCCCTTCCTGCCTTGTTCTAGCGTACTTTTCGGTAGTACCGCATAATTCAGCTATCTGCTCAATCTCGGCAGTGCGCGCACTGCCGTAAAGTGTATGGAATGCACGAACCAGTTCCTTGTTCGCGGTTAGTGGCTGGCTCTTGTCATTGTGCGCATCAATTAAATCCTGAACGAGTTTAAGATGACCTAGACTCTCATCGTAGTAAATCTGAAACAGAACAGGGTCCATGCTCTCAGCAAGTTCAACAACCGGCACTTCAGCCACACCCATCTCTTCGATTTCAAAATCCAGATCATTGAATGCTTCTGCCTGAGACCCGATATCCACACTAACTTCATCAACAGCTTCAGCCTTATCAGACGCTTCATCTTGTGACAGCAGGATTTCATTTCCAGACTCAAGTCCGTCTTCAGTTACCTCAATACTAAATTCATCTTCAGCTGCTGCTGCGTATACATCCAGCTCTTCAGCAATATCAATTTCAATTGGTTGTTCAGTAATCTCAAGACTGATTTCATCTTCTTCAGCTACCTGTTCAGCGAACTCGAGACTGATCTCATCTCCGTCCGCTGCCGCTATACTGATTTCAAGTTCTTCGGAGATCTCCTCTGCTCCAGCTGCCTCATCTATTGCATGACCCACTTCTGCTTTGGCTGGATGCTCTGTGTTTGCTGCCGGTTCTCTGCCTTCTGCAACTGCGTCAGTAGAAGCCATGAGATGATATATATCAGGCACAGGCTCCCTGTTGCCCTGCAACTGCTCGATCAACTGAGGTAAAACTGCTACTGCCTCATCAAGCGCATTGTGTACCTTGCTATCAGGCGCTATCTTTTTATCGATCACTCGATTGAGCATGTTTTCAAACTTCCATGAAAACTCGCCAATTAACTGTGCGCCTATTAGTCGGCCGCTACCTTTAAGTGTGTGGAAACACCTACGGACAACGGTCAGGGCTTCTTCGTCACCGGCATCGGATTTCCATTGCGGAAGGTTATTATGCAGCTCCTGCAGAACTTCCAGGGCTTCTTCGATAAAGATTTCGAGTATCTCTTCGTCTGCATCATCACCAAGTATTTCGAGTTCGCCATACTCAGACTCTGGCGTTAACAATCCATTTGCTGCAGGTGCTGGCGCTGCTTGTTCGAGAGCCACTTCTGGCTGCTTCAGCTCAACTACTTCAGCAGTTGAGTCTCCCTCACTCGTTATCGGCTTTTTTACAATACCCTCGCCAGCTACCTGATCTGGTTGTGCTGGTGTATTAAGTAACTTACAACGATCATGGACTTCTACCAGTGTTTTTAATGCTTCTTCACCAGTACGCAGGCCTGCTTCCACACCAGGACGACCTTCTGCCATAGCTTCGAAAAAATATTCTATTGCAGTGACAACATCCGCGACCTTATCCTGTTCTTCTTCACCAGGCTGATGACTATGCTCTAGCAGCGCAACTTTTACATAATCTTTGAGACTAACTAGCATTGCCTCCACTTGCGCCATAGGCAATATCATTGATACGCCCCTGACCTCTTCCAGCAAGCTAAGTACTGCCTGCAATTGATCTTCACTACCAACCCCACTTGTAAAGGAAAGGATGGCTTCTTTAGCATCAGTGAAATTTTGCAGGCCCTGGGTTATAACCGTGGAAAGAACCTCGCGGTATTCGGCAGCCGGAACAATTCGGTCTTCATCATCAACATAATCTGCTACACCAGTGCGCTGTGCAACATAGTTATCAAGATCTGCCTCAGCACCAAGCAGTTCTCCGGCAATTGCGAATATAACTTCCTCGCTTACCTCAGTCCTGCCTTCTACGACATCCTGCACTTTATCTTTCTGCTCAAATACTTTTTTTCTCGTACCGCCAAGACCCAGCATCCCGTAGGTATCGCCAATTCTTACAAGCTGTTCTGAAAGCGGCTCCAGATCAGCGACATTTTTGTCGCTGTTATGAATGAATATTTCAAGGGCGTCTTTTACATGGGCAAGATCTTCCTTGATACCCTGTGAGACAGTAGCAAACAGTTCAGCATTGAGGCCGCCCATGCCTGCTTCTGCACCTTCTTCCGCAGAGGCGAGCAATTCATCGAGGTTATATATTTCCTTGATTCGTGTTACACGCTGGCCGTTTGATTTGCTGTTGCCGATGTAATAAAGGATGTTTTTCAGAAGATCCTGTGAAAATTGCGCTGCAAAATCATCTTCACCGATATCTATCAGCAGTTTTATCTGGCGATCAACACCACCTAACAGCATCTTTACACTGACGTTGGAATCTATCTCTTCCTCATACATAGCTT
Source organism: Gammaproteobacteria bacterium (assembly GCA_030641945.1). Classification (GTDB taxonomy): domain Bacteria; phylum Pseudomonadota; class Gammaproteobacteria; order SZUA-229; family SZUA-229; genus JABDQW01. Next base: position 11,941 of record DAOWLL010000011.1, read on the forward strand.
CCAGCAGTGCCGCAATAACAGACCAGAAACGCCTTACTGATTGGCCGGCCGAAACTTTCTCAAGAGAAGCGATAACTGCAAGCATGCGCTGACAACCGGCACGCGCCTTATTGTTTTTCAACAGGTCAAGAAGACCCAGTTGATAATGGGTTCTTAAGCGCCTCGCTTCACCATATAATTTGCCAGCCTCCATGTGAGACGATTCGATTACCTTTTCATCTACATCGACGGCATCTATGTCAGGGAAGAAAAGCACATTCTCTGACATCAGGCTTTCCTTGCGAATAGTACGCATGTCATTCAATAACGGCAGCAGCGCCATTGGCGTATCCTTGTTGCCCGACTGCAGACCTTCAAGATAATCTGGCAGTTGTAGCATTGCACGCATCAATACATCATATGCGTCTTCGCGGTGATCAACCTTGCCTTCAAGTATGGCCTTTGCTGTATGCTCCATTTCTTCTGCAAGCATGGCCGCACCGAATATTTCGACCATCTGCAAGGTACCGTAGACAAGACGCAAACCCTCGATACAATCCTGCATCAAGGCTTCATCATCGCTGTGTTCGATATATTCCGAAAGTGATGTCTGGGCGTCATTTAACACAGCATCAAGCTGCTGCTTGACCCAGCTCAGAGAGTTATATTCAACTGTACCGTTTGGCTTCATTTACAGGTTACCCACGCTATACATACCTGTTCTCGTAAATTCCTGGCTTCTGCTAACTATCAAGAACGACTGTCTCAATCTTCCTGGAATCTTGCGTAGGAAGCTTAAAGCCAGATACAGAACGTTGTAGTTCATTTGCCAGTTCATTCAGAGAGCTCAATGATGTTGATGTTTCCTCGGTACCCTCTGATGTCCTCAGTGTAATTTCCTGAATCACGTTCATGGTTTTTGAAACATCATTAGCAATAGCTGACTGTTTCTTTGCAGACTTGGAAATGCCCTCAATCAGGTTAGCAAGATTTGTTGATACATTCTCAATTTCTCTCAGTGCTTCACCCGCGTCCTCCGCACGTTTGGCACCGCTTACCACACCTGCCGTACTCACTTCCATGGAAGTAATCGCCTCACTGGTATCCGCCTGAATCGTATTCACAAGTGTCTCAATCTGCTTGGTTGCATTACCAGCACGTTCTGCGAGTCGTTGCACTTCGTCTGCTACTACGGCGAAACCACGACCTGCGTCACCGGCAGTAGACGCCTGGATCGCTGCGTTCAAGGCCAGGATGTTCGTCTGGTCAGCAATTTCAGTAATCAGCCCTACGATGTCGCCAATCTCCTGAGATGATTCACCAAGTCGTTTAATGCGTTTTGATGTCTCCTGAATCGTTTCACGAATACTCTCCATGCTGCCGATTGTTTCACGTACCACGCCAGCACCTTTCTGCGCAATTTCCATCGATTGACGCGCCACCTCGGCTGACTCGGCCGCCTCTTTAGTTACATTTTCCATTGATTCTGCCATATCTGTGATCGCTGCACTCGCAGAAGCAATTTCACGCGCCTGGTGGTTACTTGCTTCGGCAAGCGACATCGCAGTACCCTGCACGTTTGATGTAGATGTTGTGACCTCGGTAGAAGTATTATTAATCGTTGTAACCAGTGAACGCAGAGCATCAATTGCAAAGTTCACGGAGTCTGCAATCGCACCGGTAATTTCTTCTGTAACCGTGGTGTGTACAGTAAGATCACCATCAGCCAGGTTGGCCATTTCATCCAGCAGCCGCAAAATCGCGCGCTGGTTCCTGCGGTTATTTTCCAGCGCCTCTTCCTCACGTGCTTTCGCATCACGCAGCATCATGAAGCCGCCGATAATGATCAGCATAACCGCAAGAGCACCGAAACCTACAC
>DAOWLL010000265.1 GCA_030641945.1 Gammaproteobacteria bacterium
GGCGAGAACACAATACGTTAAATAAATACTAAGGAACCTCTGATCAAGTCGTGAACTCGTATCTTGCGCCCAAAATGTCCGGTATCGGCGTTGCAAATCTTCGCAATAGCTAGCTATTACGCGCGATTCGCGCCTTGATACCGAACATTTTGAATCGCAATCTACTTCGTCCAGACTTAATCAGAGGTTCCATAAGGACCTGGTTCTGCAATGTTGTATCTGGAAGTATTTTTCAGATAATGCCTGAACTACTATAGTCAGACATTCACTTATGAACTTAGCTATCAAGTTAATTGCATCAACATTTCTGTTTATGATTTCCGGCGCTGCACTGAGTGCTTCGATGATGGATGAATTCATCGATCCGGAGGACGGTATGTTTGATGTCAGTCACTGGCTTGCCGAGAGAAAGGGCTTTTTTCCGATCCCGATCATTATCACTGAACCCGCCGTTGGCTTTGGCCTCGGCGCTGCCCTGGTGTTTCTGCATGATCCTTTAGCGGGAAAAACAGCTGATGGTGAAACTTTCGATCCACAATCTGTTGATGAAGAGGGGCGATTAATTCCCCCCAGCGTTTCAGCTTTATTTGGTGCCTACACGGAAAATGACACCTGGTTCGTTGGCGGTGCACACATGGGTGTGTGGAAGAATGACAGAATCCGCTATACAGGTGTACTCGCGCAGGCTTCGGTCAACCTGAAATTTTTTGGCCTTGATGGCGGCAGCGGCCCAACCAGCAATGGCATACAGTTCAATATAGAACCCACTATTTTTTTGCAGCAGCTGAAGTTCCGCATCAAGGACTCCGACTTTTTTGCTGGTATCAGTTACCTGCTGCTGGATTCAAACATCGAGTTTAATATCTTCGGATCATTACCCATTGAGATTCCTGATATCAAGTTTGACAGCACCTCGGCCTCTGTTTCTCTGCTACTGGATTATGACAGCCGCGACACGCTGTTCACACCCAGCAGTGGACTGTCTTCAGGGATTAAAGCATCGTTTTACCGCGAAGCCTTTGGCAGCGATAACGAGTTCGAAAAGTACAAGGCCTATGCCAAATATTTCATCACTCTCACTGATCCCTTTGTACTTGGCTTGCGTGGTGATGTCGAAACACTGAACGGTAACGCACCGTTTTATGAATATCCATTTATCAGCATGCGCGGCATCCCGGTGATGCGTTACCAGGGTGAAACCGTCACCGTTGGCGAAGCCGAATTCCGCTGGAACTTTACACCTCGATGGAGCCTGATCCTGTTTGGCGGTGCAGGCAAGGCACAGAGCATTGATGCAATTAATGCAGCAGATGACACCGTGTTTTCAAAAGGTGTTGGCTTCAGATACTTTATAGCACGGCGGTTTGGCGCCCACGCAGGTATTGATATTGCGAAAGGGCCCGAGGATACAGCACTTTATATAACCTTTGGCCAGGCTTGGTATTAAAATTTATTGGTCTTCACCAGACTTAGTGTCTGATACGGTAAAAATATTGCCACAGAGGCACAGAACTCACAGAGGTTATTAGTTTGTAGGAGCGGCTTTAGCCGCGAACAAATCTAGCGTATACATGCAATTCGCGGCTAAAGCCGCTCCTACGTTTACTGTAATCCAGATCAAAACAACAAAACAAGTATTAGCCTCTGCGTTCTCCGCGCCTCTGTGGCAAGCATTTGAATATTTACCCACTCGATTCAGCGAAGAGCCAAATTTATTATTTATATTTCTCTGGTTCGGGATTATCACAACCCAACCAGGCAAATGCCTCGTCGAAGCTGTTGCACACTTCTACATCAAGGTCCGAGCTTTTTACTAAAGACTTATAGAAATTAGCCAGTTTCAAGTCGGTCGGATCAACCGCGATAATTGCAGTTCTGAATTTGCCCCTGCTTTGACCCAACCAGGTACTGATTTCAGTAATACGCTGAAGATCCTCTTCCTGTATGTTCATAGACTCAATGTTATTCACATACAAAAGCTGATCATAGCCGGATTGTATTTCACCAATGTTATGGCTGTCGATCAGCCAGAACACATGATCTATCAATTCCTGGCTTTTAACTTCGCCACTGACCCTGGTAACTACCAGCTGTCCTTTGTAATAAATTTCGCGCTCAACCATAAATGTGCATACTCCACCGGCTAAAGCCGGTGGCTTCGGGTTACGGCTAAAAGCCGGATCGATCGGCCATTCGGCCGATTACCCCTGCCCCTCTGGGAGAGGGTTGGGGTGTGTACGAACCCCCTATCGGGGACTCTAAATAATTAATAATCACCTGACCAGGATAACTTCCGGCCTGGTATTTTTATAATCCGGCATAGTCATGCCCACAGTTGCATTGATGAATGTTGGATCAGCTACAGTATAGCGTTTACCATTGTAAGTAACATAATCACCTTCAGCGGCATGCTTCAACTGTACAGCAGTAGCCACGTGCCCCGGGTAATTGAGCCCCACCACTTCAAGCCCCAGCAACTTTTTCACCAGCCATGCAAACAATACCGATCTGTCTTCACAGTCGGAATAAGGATAATAGATTGTCTCTTCGGGGAAAAGATAGTTCTCTTTACCAAACTGCTTTTCATCAGTGCTGTATTTCAAAGAGGTTTGGACAAACCTGAGCAGGAAGTTGACTGCATCCTCTTCGCTCATACCCTCTATTTCGCTGGCCAGCTGCTGCAGCAGCGGTGACTCGGCCGTCTCGCCCACTTCAGAAGCGAAGTACAGTTCGAGATCAAGCTGTGGATATGTATTTAGAAAATCTATGCGTGCTTTTTCATAATCTGCTTCAATGTCGTAGCTCTGGCCGCCATACTCAAACGATAAGTTACGCTTTTCAACATTACTTCCTTTTGCGGCCCGGGTGCGCATACTCATATCCAGTTTTTTATTAGCACCGGGATAATGACCGTCATAAGTATATACATTACCCGGCTTGCTGTTATTGCCATCAAAACTGATAGCGTAGTAACGTTCATTATCAAATGTGAAATAAGTTACTTCATATAACCGCTGTTTTGCAGGTATTAATAAATATACGTTGCGCTCATCGTATGCAGCTCGGCTGCTGAAGCTCGCTTTCGTCATCACAAACCATGTCAACAACGCCTGCTTGTTTGTTGAAGCTGGATAAATTTGTTGGGCCAGCTTGTTCGTCAGAACAGCATAGCCCCAGTCATTGAGCTGCAGGGCTTGTGCCTGCCTGTTTAATTGCTCAAGCAGCGGTTCGTAATCCGTCTTGCTCAATTCCGACCAGAAACCACTTAGCGCCGCTTCATTCAACCTGTAAGGCAGGGATCTTTTGAAAGCAGGGTCATAATAAAACGTGATGCGCTTACCAAAATAATCGACCTGGGTACGTATGCCTTTACGTTCCTGTACCGGTACAGTTACTGGCTTAAGCGGTACTGCTGGTTTTGGTGTAACTACAACTGGCTTCGGCGTTACAAGTTCCACCGGTATTTCCTCGACAGGTTTTTCTAACGGCTCTACTTCTGGAACAGGTTGAGGCTGGGGTTTAGCCGGCAGCGGTTTTGCCACGGGCATGACAACCGGCTTTGGTTTTTCGTCACGGACAAAGCCTTTAATCAACTCAATTTCGCGCCAATGTTCTTTCAGGAACGCGGTAAATTCACGATCACGTTCGTCCTTGTACTCCTGAAATGATTGCTGCTGCTGTTGTTTCCATTGTTCAAATTCATTGACCGAGTTTGCGGGTGAACACACAGCCAACAAAAATAAAGCAATAAAGCCAAGCTTCGTTTTGTTCATATTTAACGTTACTCAAAATCTGATAAATGTACGTTGTTTGTTAAATCTTAAAACATTTGCCACAGAGGCACAGAGTGCACAGAGTGCTTTGTTGTTTATTGCGGCAGCCTGGATGGAGCGCAGCGCGATCGCCTGAATCCCCGGATTGCGCTACGCTCCATCCAGGCTACGA
>DAOWLL010000107.1 GCA_030641945.1 Gammaproteobacteria bacterium
GATAGAACTGGCACGCGAGCTCAGAAATGCACAGAACGATATCAGTGTAATGCAGGACAGAATCCTTGACTGGGGTACACGCTATCCCGGCCACCCGGTTAGCAACCTGTTCATTGACAAGCTGCTGAATGAGTACCAGATGTCCTACACCACGGCCACCAGTATTGCCATACTGCTGCCCATGCAGGGTAAATATCAAGCCGTTACCGATGCCATACAGGGCGGTATCGTGACTGCATGGTATAAACAGAATTCTACAGAAAAACCTGTATTGCGTTTCTATGACACCAGCGATGAGAATGTCAATTTCAGTGAGCTTTACAACAAAGCAATTCTGGATGGCGCCAGTTACATCATCGGGCCGCTGGATAAGTCGAGTATCAACAAGCTGACACAGGCAGGCAGCCTTGATGTGCCTATATTGACGCTCAACTATGCCGAGAATCCGTTAAGCCTTTCTGACAACCTGTACCAGTTTGGCTTGCTGCCCGAAGATGAAGCCAGGCAGGTTGCCGAACTGGCCATACGTGACAACCATACAACAGCCGCGGTACTGGTACCGAATAGCGACTGGGGCCGGCGCTTACTCGAGGCATTTACACAACGCTTTGAAGAACTGGGTGGTTCGGTGCTTTCAACTCAGCAATACCCGACCAATGTCGATGATTACTCCAGACAAATAAAGACTTTATTCAACCTGGATGACAGTGCTGCACGCCACAAGGACCTGGAACATGTCCTCGGCACCAGGCTCAATTTTATGCCATACCGCCGCCAGGACATTGATATGATTTTTCTTGCTGCCACGCATCGTGCTGCAAGAGGCATCATCCCTGCCCTCAAATTTCATCACGCAGGCGACCTGCCCGTTTACGCAACATCACATGTTTTCAGTGGCAGCCTGGACAAAAATGCTGACCGTGATCTTGATGGCTTAACCTTTTGCGACCTGCCCTGGACATTAACGTCAGACAACATAATCAAAACCACTTTCTCTAAAACATGGAAAGACCAGCGCGCATATACGCGCCTGTTTGCACTGGGCGTAGATGCCTATAACATTGTTCTAAACCTTAAATATCTGCAATCTCATGACTATGCACGTTTTTCGGGTGAGACAGGCAACATATCAATGGATGAAAACCAGCGGCTGCATCGTGAATTATTATGGGCACAGTTCAAGAAAGGTGTGCCGGTGCACCTGGACCTCACTATCCTGCCCGACAAAGCAGCGGTCGATGGTGCTAAAAAGTCGTGATCGCGGACAGCATGCTGAGCTTGCTTGCTGCAAGTACCTGCAGCAACAGGGACTAAAGCTGCTGGCGAAAAATTATTACGGCCGCAGAGGTGAACTCGACCTGGTCATGCTAGACAATAATACAGTGGTATTTGTTGAGGTGCGCTATCGCAAAAATGATATTTATGGCGGTGCACTGGAAAGTATAACACCCAGCAAACAGCTAAAACTGCGCAAGACCGCAGAACAATATCTGCAACAGGAAACCGCATTAAACAATGGCCGTTTTGATGTTGTTGCCATGACCGAAAAAGTCCAGAATAATGGCTCAGATATTTATTCTTTCGAGTGGATTAAAAACGCATTCTAGCCCGGATATTGCATGAAGGATTTGGACAAATTCTTACATAACAAAGACTGTTAATTCTCGATTTGGTAATTGAAATGAAGACGAATTCACAACATTATGCTTCCGCCTTTGCACAATATTCGGGCCAGGGTGCTTTGAAACCATGGACCTGATCAGCCGAATCAACCAAAATTTCCAGGACAGCATCAGCACCAAGCAGATTGCAGCCGACCTGCTTGCCGAGCCCCTGGCTACTGCATCACAGATGATTACGCAATGCCTCCTGGGCGGCGGCAAGATACTATCATGCGGTAATGGCGGCTCCGCAGGCGATGCCCAGCATTTTTCATCCGAGATGCTTAACCGTTTCGAAATGGAACGTCCGGGACTGCCCGCAGTTGCGCTGACCACAGACAGTTCAACACTAACATCAATAGCCAATGACTACAGCTACGACCAGGTTTTCTCCAGGCAGGTAAGCGCGCTAGGACAACAGGGAGATATCTTGTTGGCCATAAGCACGAGCGGAAATTCAAACAATGTGAATCGAGCTATCGAGGCAGCACATGAACGTGAGATGCAGGTAATCGCACTCAGCGGAAAACAAGGTGGCGATATGGCATCCCTGCTGAGCGCTGATGATGCGGAAATTCGCGTACCTTCAGATTCAACGGCACGCATACAGGAAGTACACCTGCTAGCCATCCATTGCATCTGTGACCTGGTTGATCACCAACTGCTAGGTCAATGAATAATTAATAACGAATAACGAATAACGAATGATGAAAAACCCAGGCATACCTAGATACCAGCTACCTGTTTAATTATTCACTATTCACTATTCGTTATTCGTTATTCGTTATTCACTGTTATTTAACTACTCGCAGGTTCGGCCTCGGCTTGTCCGGATCGGGTTCCGGTCCATCATCCGAACCCTTCCCGGAAGAACCATCTGGCTGATCATCATCAGAAAACATCATGCCCTGCCCGTTCTCACGCGCATAAACCGCGAGTATCGCAGCTACTGGAACCTTAATGGACTCGGACTGACCACTGAATCGTGCGCTGAAGGCAACTTCCTCATCACCCAGGGTCAGGCCCTGCACGGCCATTGGCGCTATATTCAGCACAATCTTGCCATCATTAATATGGCCAGCCGGTACTATACAGCCTTCAAATTCGGCATTTACGAGCAAATGCGGGGTCATGCCATTATCGACAATCCATTGATACATGGCGCGCACAAGATAGGGACGACTGGAAGTCATAATCAATATTCTAGCGTATCGGACGCCATCTCGCAGACAGGTTAATTATCTGATTTTTTGAACCACAGAGTTCACAGAGACACACGGAGTGCAATTATGATCTGGTAATTGAAACATCAGAATTCCCTGTGAACCCCTGTGTTCTCCGTGGTTCACAGAAGACCGCCAGTGACTACAATCTCAGCTCGCGCTCGCCCTCGGTAAGACTGCGCTGGAATCCATCCCGATCAAATATACGATCTGCATAGGACAGTATGGCTTTGGCCGCCTTGGGCAACTCTATACCGTAGTGCGGCAGACGCCATAAAAGTGGAGCGACACTGGCATCTACCAGGGAGAATTCGTCACTGAGGAAATATGTCATGGCTGAAAACACGTCCGCAGATGCCGCGATACTTTCCATAAGTTCCTTACGTGCTTTAACAGCAGCTTTCTCGGTTTTGGTTTCGATAATCTCAGCCAGCGGGTACCAGTCGTTCTCTACGCGAAACAATGCCAGCCGTGTCTGCGCTCTCGCAACAGGCCCTACTGGCATCAATGGAGGATGAGGAAATCTTTCTTCCAGATACTCCATGATGACACGTGAATTATACAACACCAGGTCGCGGTCAACCAGGGTTGGCAGACTGCTGTAAGGATTCAGGTCAATCAGATCTTCTGGAAGATTCCTGGGATCAACGATGATGCTTTCATGTGCGATATCTTTCTCGGCCAGAACAATACGTGTTCTGTGACAATAGATCGATGTCGCTGTGGAATAAAGATTCATATTTTTTACGCACTCACTGCGGGGGGCCATATTGTTATTAGTTACTACACCACAGTATCTAGTGTACGTCTTTCCAGTATTCTTTCTTCAGCATGTATGCCAGGACAAAGAAAATAGCGAGGAAGATCAGAACCTTGATACCAAGACTTCTGCGTTCGTTCTGCACCGGCTCGCCCAGGTAGACCATAAAGTTAACCAGGTCAGCGACGAATGCATCGTACTCTTCCGCTGTCATACTTCCAGCCTGCGCCAGCTCCAGGTGATCAACATATTCAACTTCCACGCCCTGGCGTGTTTCGGTCTTGTATACAGCTTTCTGCATACCCTGAAGTGAAGAAAGCACATGCGGCATACTGACATCCGGGAACAGCAGATTATTCATACCTGTTGGACGGTAAGGATCAATATAGAAGGAACGCAGGTAGGTATATATCCAGTCTGCACCACGTGAACGCGCAGTCAATGTCAAATCAGGAACAGGTCCGCCAAAAGCATTCCTGGCATATTCCTCTGTCATCGCCACCTTCATTAATGAACCTACTTTAGTCGGCACACCTTTTTCATTCGTGGTGAAAATCAGCTCCTCGCGCACTTCCGCATCAGTCATGCCTGTATCGCGGGCAATGCGGTTAAATCGCATATAACTCGCCTCATGACAGCTGAAGCAGTAATTTACAAAATGCTTTGCACCACGCTTCACTGATTCCATATCAGAAATATTGATTGGCGCAGAATCAATATGTGCACCACCAGCAGCAAATGCAAATGTCGGCAGTACGCTTAATATCAATGTCAGGATTTGTTTTTTCATTCTGTAACCCTATCTGGTACTGGTTTGGTCTCTTCATTCTTCGACGTAATAAACAGGACGATGAAGAAGCCGAAATACAGTAAAGAGAACACCTGTGAAAGCATTGTGATAGTTGATGTCACATGCTGCATTGCGAGCCAGCCCAGTACAACAAAGCTGATAACAAACACAACGAGGTTAATCTTGTAGATATTCGAACGGTAGCGAATAGACTTAACCTTGCAGCGGTCAATCCACGGCATGAAGAACAGCAGCACGATGGCTGCGCCCATGGCGCCTACACCCATCAGCTTGTCAGGGACCGCACGTAAAATCGCATAGAATGGTGTGAAGTACCAGACAGGCGCGATATGCTCTGGTGTCTTCAATGGATCCGCTGCAATAAAGTTGGCGTGCTCAAGAAAATAACCGCCGCCGTCAGGGAAGAAGAACATCACGGTTGCGAAGAAGAACAAAAATACAACGACACCGACAATATCTTTCACAGTGTAGTACGGGTGGAATGGAATGCCGTCCAGCGGAATACCATTCTCATCCTTGTTCTTCTTGATCTCAACACCATCCGGGTTGTTGGATCCCACTTCGTGCAGTGCCAGAATATGGGCAACGACCAGGAAAATAAGAACCAGTGGCAGCGCAATAACATGCAGTGCGAAGAAACGGTTCAAGGTAGCATCTGAAATAACGAAGTCACCACGAATCCACAGTGTCAGATCATCACCGATAACAGGGATTGCACCGAACAGTGAAATAATTACCTGTGCACCCCAGTATGACATCTGCCCCCATGGCAGCAGGTAACCCATGAAGGCTTCTGCCATCAGCGCCAGGTAGATGAACATGCCGAACAGCCAGATCAGCTCACGCGGTTTCTTGTAGGAACCGTACATCAGACCGCGCAGCATGTGCAGGTAAACCACGATAAAGAACGCGGTCGCACCGGTGGAGTGGATATAGCGAATCAACCAGCCATAGGGCACATCACGCATGATGTACTCGACGGAGGCGAACGCGAATTCGGCATCCGGCTTGTAGTGCATGGTCAGGAAAATACCTGAAATAATCTGGATAACCAGCACCATCAGTGCAAGTGAACCAAAGAAATACCAGAAATTGAAATTTTTCGGTGTGTAGTATTCTGCAAGATGTTCGTTCCACATCTTCATCAACGGGAAACGATCATCAATCCATCCGATTAACTTACCCATTATGCAGCCTCCCCGTCTTCACCCACCCGGATGGTATTGTCAGTCAGATAATAATGCGGCGGCACAACCAGGTTGGTCGGCGCAGGCACGCCCTGGAAAACACGCCCAGCCATGTCAAACTTTGAGCTATGGCAAGGACAGAAGAAACCGCCCAGCCAGTCATCACCCAGGTCAGCCGCAGCAATTTCAGGGACATAGGTTGGAGAACAGCCAAGGTGTGTACAGATACCAACCAGCACGAGGATTTCCGGCTTGCGTGAGCGGAGCTCGTTTTGTGCATACTCAGGCTGCTGGTCTACGTTTCCAGAAGCCGGGTCACGCAAACTATCATTCAGTTTTGGCAGGTTCTCCAGCATCTGCTGGGAACGGCGCACAATCCATACTGGCTTGCTTTGCCATTCGACGATCATCATGCGACCTTCTTCGAGTTTGCTGATATCTGCCTCGACAGGTGCGCCGGCGTTTTTGGCACGCTCACTTGGCATCCAGGAAGCTATGAAAGGAACAGCGACGAAACCAGCTCCTACAGCACCGACCACACTGGTGGCTGCTGTCAGAAAGCGGCGCTTGTCCTTATCTACAACGTCAGTAGACATGTATAAATCTCCGCGTAAGAAAATTCGGGGCTTGTAAGCTGGACTTTTACCACTATTAAAACCCTTGCCATGTGCTTACAATCAGTGTTTTCGCCAGCAAGATGTAAAATCCAGCATGCTAAAAGCGCGCATAGGTTATATCAAGTTGCCAAAATATCCAAGTTTTTTGTA
>DAOWLL010000351.1 GCA_030641945.1 Gammaproteobacteria bacterium
CGCCAGTTAGTCAATGAACGACTCAGTGAAGTCAAAGAACGGTTGCCTGAAGGGATTGAGCCGGCAATGGGTCCGATTGCCACGGGATTGGGCGAAATTTTTATGTATACCGTTGGCAGTACCGACGATGCCAAACACGATCTCATGTCGCTGCGAACCGTACAGGACTGGATTGTTCGCCCGCAACTGCGTCAGACACCCGGTGTGGTCGAAGTGAATACCATTGGTGGATACAGCAAACAATTTCACGTACTGCCTCATCCTGACAAATTACTGGCTTTTGATTTGACCTTGCAGGATGTGATGGCGGCACTGGTACGCAACAATGCAAATACCGGGGCTGGCTATATTGAGCGTTTTGGTGCCCAGTATCTCATCCGTTCACCCGGGCAAATTTCCACACTGGACGATCTAAAACATATCACGATTACCAAACGCCAGGGTGTGCCCGTCTCCATCGAGGATGTTGCTGATATTCAACTGGGCAGTGAACTGCGCAGTGGTGCTGCCACGCAAAATGGTAAAGAGGTTGTGCTCGGAACGGTGTTCATGTTGATTGGCGAGAACAGTCGGCAGGTTTCACAGGCCGCTGCAAAACGCCTGCAAGCCATTAAGAGCTCATTACCGGATGGTGTGGAGCTCACGCCGCTTTATGATCGTACATCACTGGTCGACAAAACCATCGCAACCGTGAAAAAGAACCTGGCTGAAGGTGCTTTGCTGGTGATTGTAGTTTTGTTTCTGTTATTGGGTAACTGGCGCGCCGCCCTGTTAACTGCGGCCGTGATCCCTCTAGCGATGCTGATGACGATCACCGGCATGGTTGAGTCCCGCACATCCGGTAACCTGATGAGCCTGGGTGCACTGGACTTTGGTTTGATCGTCGATGGCGCGGTCATCATTGTAGAAAACTGTTTGCGCCATCTGGCTGACTATCAGCGCATGCATGGTGACCATCCTGATTTAAAAGAGCGTTTGCGCCTGGTCCATGAAGCTACTCTGGAGGTGATCCGCCCCAGTGTATTTGGTGTCATTATCATCTTGATTGTGTATGTCCCTATCTTCGCTCTAAGCGGCGTGGAAGGAAAAATGTTTCACCCAATGGCCTTCACTGTGATCACTGCACTGGTGTCGGCATTGATCCTGTCATTAACCGTGGTGCCTGCCAGTGTTGCACTGTTTGTGCGTGGGCGTGTACAAGAAAATGAAAACCGTGTAATGCGATGGTTGCGGCAGGTCTATACACCGGCGTTGCACTTTGTTCTGCGGCATCGCTGGCCAGTGGTGGTGTTTGCCGTCGCCCTGGTGGTACTGGCAGGCGTGCAGGCAACACGGCTGGGTACCGAATTTGTCCCCAGTCTTGATGAAGGTGACATCGCGCTTCATGCATTGCGAATACCAGGCACCAGTCTGACCCAGGCAGTTGAAATGCAAACTGTACTTGAGGCGCGGCTACGCGATTTTGCCGAAGTATCACATGTGTTTACCAAGATCGGTACCGCTGAAGTAGCAACAGATCCGATGCCACCAAATGTTGCTGACACCTTTGTTATTATGAAGCCTCGCGAAGCATGGCCTGATCCGCGTAAGCCAAAAGCTTCGCTGGTCGCGGAAATGGAAGCAGTCGCCAAAAACATTCCAGGCAACCGCTATGAGTTCACTCAGCCTATCCAGATGCGTTTCAATGAACTTATTGCCGGCGTGCGCACCGACCTTGCGGTAAAAGTATATGGCGATGATTTGAACACCCTGGTTGAACTGGCTGAACAGATCGAAAATGTAGTGGCCACTGTGCCCGGTGCCTCTGATGTCCGTACAGAACAGGTAACCGGTTTACCCATGCTGACAGTGACGCCTGATAGAGAAAAGCTCGCCTACTACGGACTCGATGTTTCAACGATTCAGGACACCCTGCGTATAGCTGTAGGTGGTGAGACCGTCGGACAAATATTTGAAGGGGATCGGCGTTTTGATCTGGTCATTCGCTTACCCGAAAGCATAAGAACTGATCTGGACGCGTTGAAACGCTTACCGATTCGTTTGCCTGTCAGCAATGAAGGTGAAATCAGCGGTGATGCGGATATGCTTGGGGTTGCCCGAACCCCGGCCGAAGCTATTCCTCTTGTTGATGTGGCGGATATCGCTTTTACAATCGGGCCCAATCAAATCAGTCGTGAAAACGGCAAACGCCGTGTGTTTGTGACGGCCAATGTTCGTCAACGGGATCTGGGCAGTTTTGTCAGTGACGTACAACAGGCGGTGCAAACCAGAATAAAAATCCCCGTTGGTTATTGGGTAAATTATGGCGGTACCTTTGAGCAGTTGATCTCAGCATCCAGGCGCTTGTCTATTGTTGTTCCATTGACCTTGCTAATCATCTTTGGGCTGTTATTTATGGCCTTTAACTCAGCCAAGGATGCAGCACTGGTCTTTACCGGTGTGCCTTTAGCATTGACCGGAGGTGTTGCAGCACTTGCTTTGCGTGACCTTCCATTGTCAATCTCCGCCGCTGTGGGTTTCATTGCCTTATCGGGTGTCGCCGTTTTAAACGGGGTCGTCATGTTATCTTTTATACGAGACTTGCGCATTAAAGGCATTGCACTTGAGGACGCGATAATCGAGGGCGCCTTAACCCGCTTGCGACCCGTGTTGATGACCGCTTTGGTTGCGAGCCTCGGTTTTGTTCCTATGGCTTTGAACATAGGCACTGGTGCCGAAGTACAGCGCCCATTGGCCACGGTTGTCATTGGAGGGATCATTTCATCGACAGTACTGACGCTGTTAGTGCTCCCGGTGTTGTATCGATTGGTATATCGAGACAGATTGACCTGAGTGTCAGCTTTGTATATGGGCTGCTCCAGGCTATAGGCACAGGTTAAGAGTCAACGAAAACCCAACAGGAGGAATCCTTGCATTGGGTTGATAGCGGAAGCTCAAGTCATGAGATTCAGGCAAAACCACCCGACCGGCTGCTCTCGGCCAAAGGACTAAACCGCTATCGCGGTAGATGGTGTCATCAAATCAACTAGATTATCAATATTCCGCCTGTTTCTTATGATGAGTATTGAGGCATGTGCCTCACCTCACATTAGGAGCAGAGCCATGACACAGAACACTCAAGCTGTTAGTC
>DAOWLL010000158.1 GCA_030641945.1 Gammaproteobacteria bacterium
CGGTAGCATCGTCTGATGAGAATGAGCTGATCACATCGCCAATATCCTGGAATTCGCCCAGTGTCATATTGGCACCAGTGACATTGACCAGAATACCTTTAGCACCAGCGAGGTTAACGTCCTCAAGCAGCGGACTGGCAATTGCCGCCTGTGCCGCTTCAGCCGCACGATGCTCTCCTGATGCCCTGCCTGAACCCATCATACCCATACCCATCTGTGACATCACAGTACGTACATCGGCAAAGTCAACGTTAATGACACCCGGGTTGGTAATCAGCTCGGTAATACCCTGCACCGCCCCATAAAGTACATCGTTAGCGCCTTTGAATGCATTCATTAAATCAAAATCACGGCCATACACATCCAGTAGCTTGTCATTAGGGATGGTAATCAATGAATCAACATGCTGTGTCAATTCCTTTATACCCTGCATCGCGATTTTCATTCGTGTACTACCTTCGAATGCAAATGGTTTGGTAACAACACCGACAACCAGGATGTCCATTTCACGTGCAAGCTGAGCAACAACCGGGGCTGCACCTGTACCGGTACCACCGCCCATACCTGCTGTGATAAATAACATATCACAGTTTTCAATTGCTTCCTGGATCAACTCCCTGTCTTCGAGTGCTGCCTGCTGGCCAGTATCTGGAGTAGCGCCTGCCCCCAGACCCTTGGTGATGTTGCAGCCAATTTGCAGCGACTTTGCTTCTGACATTTTACTTAACGCCTGGGCATCAGTGTTAGCGCAGATGAAATCCACACCACTGATTCCACTGGACACCATGTGCTGGACAGCATTACCGCCTCCACCACCAACACCGATCACTTTTATGACGGCTTCTTGTGCTACAGAGTCCATAAGTTCAAACATGATAATTCTCCCCTGAATGATTTATTGTTGTTGTATACATAATGTCTTTATCCTGATACGTGTTTTAAAAATTTCCCTGAAACCAACTCTTCATCCTGTCAAACAACCCCTTGAAGCCACCTTCCATCATCAGATGACTTGTTCCTGAGTCACGGTGCTGATGCCCGAACAACAAGAGTCCAACTCCAGTCGCATGTATAGGATTGCTTACAACATCGGACAATCCGTAAACATACTGTGGTAGTCCCAGCCTGACCGGGACATGAAATATTTCTTCTGCCAATTCAACGACGCCATCCATTTTTGAACTGCCGCCGGTCAGAACAACACCTGCAGCAATCATTTCTTCAAAACCACTCTTGCGCAGCTCAGCCTGTACCAGTGCCAGCAGTTCTTCATAACGGGGCTCAACCACTTCTGCCAGCGTCTGGCGTGACAACTTCCGTGGTGGGCGGTCACCGACACTGGGCACCTCGATGGTTTCATCCGGGTTGGCTAACTGGCGTAACGCACAGGCATATTTGATCTTGATCTCATTGGCATACTGGGTAGGTGTACGCAGAGCTACCGCTATGTCATTGGTGACCTGGTCTCCGGCAATCGGAATCACGGCGGTATGGCGAATTGCACCATCTGTAAATACCGCAATATCAGTAGTACCACCACCGATATCAACCAGGCAGACACCCAGTTCTTTTTCATCATCGGTAAGCACCGAATAACTGGACGCCAGCTGTTCGAGAATAATATCGTCAACTTCCAGGCCGCAGCGCCTGACGCATTTAATAATATTTTGCGCAGCGCCGACTGCGCCGGTCACAAGATGAACTTTTGCTTCAAGACGCACACCGGACATGCCAATTGGCTCACGAATACCTTCCTGACTATCAATAATAAATTCCTGAGGAAGGATATGCAGAATTCGCTGGTCTGCAGGAATCGCCACAGCACGTGCAGCATCGATCACCCTGTCAAGATCGCCACTTGAAACTTCACGCTCACGAATAGCAACGATGCCATGCGAGTTGAGGCTGCGAATATGACTACCGGCAATACCCGCATACACTGATTGAATCTGGCATCCCGCCATTAGTTCAGCTTCTTCAATAGCGCGCTGTATCGACTGCACTGTTGACTCGATGTTAACCACCACGCCTTTTTTAAGTCCGCGTGATGGGTGAGAACCAAGCCCAACAATTTCAATCTCACCTTCCTGATTAACTTCACCAACAATGGCTACAACTTTTGATGTGCCAATATCCAGGCCAATGATCATGTTCTTATCTGACTTTTTAGTCATTCTTATGCGCCTCTTTCACGCGTATAGCCATTACTGATCTTTTGCCTAGATAGTGAATGAAATGCAGACTGTCCACTGCGCCACAGCACCTTGAAAATATAAAAATATTCCTGCCAAACTGATGAATTATACATGTCTTATCCACCCCGAAATGTTATTCAGACCTGCGTCATCCTGCTTTTTGAGCGATGTTTTACTTTTCATTGCAAATCCGTTCGGATAGCGCAGATCAATATATTTAATGTCATCAATATTTGGTGCATTTTGCATAGAGAAAACCTTAACGAATCTCTGTATGCGTCTTTCCGTATCATTTCTGCCAAGTTGCAACTCGACACCGTTTGTCAGCAGCATCGACCACGACCTGCGCTCATCCAGTTCCAGCTTGTTAACATCAAGCCCGAGACCGGATAATTCTGTATGCAAGGCAACAAGAAAACCCCACACTTTTTGATGCAGACCTTCAGGCCCCTTAATCACCGGTATCTGCATTTCTCTGTTAATTCGTTCTGGCGTGAACAGTTCACCTTCATCACTCAACAGTGAATCTTCCGACCAGTAGGCCACAGCACGGCGCTCAATGATGCGGATTTGCAATGTTGAAGGCCATTGCCGTCGAATCGTTGCATCCTGCACCCATGGCAGCGACAGTAACGATGTCCTCAGCGCTTCAATATCAGCTGTAAAATAATCACCTGTTAATACCTGCTTCAATTGCTGTTGAATATCATCCCTGGACAAATGAACAAACCTACCTTCAATTTTCACATTGTCGATCGGCATGATTTCACCGGGAATATGATCAGACAGCTGCCAGCCTGCTATCACAAGCGCGATCACGATTATCGGGCTGTACCAGCGACGGTATTTCATTCTCATGCTTTGCTTACGCTGTTTACGCCTGGCGCTCATAACTGCTTCTCAGTATTTCGATTACCAGCTGATTAAATTCAATCCCTGCCTGTTTCGCTGCCATCGGCACAAGGCTATGACTGGTCATACCAGGCACCGTATTGGCCTCGATCAGCCACGGCTGCTCATTATCATCGAGCATGAAATCAACCCGTCCCCAACCACCTGCATCGATCGCATCAAATGCATTCAGCATGATTGATCCAAGTTCCTGCTCTTTTGACTGGTCGAGTTCACAAGGGCAGATATAACGCGTGTCGTTTGCTTCATACTTGGCGACGTAGTCATAAAACTTTCTGTCAGTCTCCAGCCGTATCATTGGTAAAATCTTGTGGCTCAGAACTGCTGCAGTGTATTCAGCGCCTGTTATCCATTCTTCCGCGAGGATTGTACCTTTACATTCACGTGCAATATTGAATGCGGGCAGCATTTCAGCTTCAACCTCGACCTTACTCATACCTATACTGGAACCCTCCAGTGCAGGCTTTATAATCAACGGCAGGCCCAGTTGTTCAACTGCATTATTACAATCCTGTTCGGTCTCAAGCACCATGTAATCAGGTATTGGAAACCCTTCTGCAGCCCACACCTGCTTGCAGCGCAACTTGTCCATGGCCAGTGCCGATCCCAGGATCCCTGAACCGGTATAGGGCAAATCCATTACCTCCAGCAGGCCTTGAATTGCACCATCTTCGCCACCACGCCCATGCAGCATTATTAATGCACGGCTGTAATCACCCGCTCCAAGCACTGATGCGATGTCACGCCCCACATCAATACCATGTGCATCAATATTGCTTTGTTGCAATGCACTTAAAACAGCACCACCACTCAGCAATGAAATCTCTCGCTCTGCTGACCAGCCACCCATTAACACGGCGACCTTTCCAAAATCGAAATTACCGGTATGGCTCATGCCATACCTCCAACAATTCGAACCTCGGTTTGCAACTCAATGCCCTGCTGCTTGAGCACGGTCTTCTGTATGTGCTTGATCAATGATTCAATATCATCTGCACTGGCGTTGCTGTCATTGATAATAAAATTCGCGTGCTTCTCCGAAACCACGGCACCGCCAATGCGGTAGCCTTTCAAGCCGCAAGATTCAATTAAACGTGCTGCGTGATCGTTTTCGGGATTGGTAAACACCGAACCGCAACTTGCAGCCCCTGTCGGCTGGGTTTCCGCACGCCTGGCAAGCAGCTGCCTGATATTTGCACTGGCAGTACTGCCGTCACCCTGTTCAAACTGAAACGTTGCCGCAATAAACCATTCATCAGCCGGGCCGTTAACACTGCGATAGCCAACCTGGTATTCATCAGCATTACGCTTATGCCTGTTGCCTTCGCGATCGATGGTTTCGACACTGGCAACATAGCGCCATGTTTCTCCACCAAAAGCACCGGCATTCATTGCCAGCGCACCGCCAACCAGGCCGGGAATACCGGCAAAAAATTCCGCACCGACCAGGTTCTCTTTTGCGCAATAGCGCGCCAGCTTTGAAGCCGTCACACCAGCACCAACATAGACACGATCATCATCAAGGCGTTCGAGCTCGTTCATGACGCCCTGCAATGCGATCACGGTGCCATCAAAGCCGGCATCGCGCACCAGGGTATTACTGCCCAGCCCCAGCCATAAAATATTCTCATCTGCCGGCAGTGATGCCAGCAGGATTGACAGGTCTTCAATATCGGCAGGCAGGAAGTAGCATTTTGCACTGCCACCTGCGCGCCAGCTCACATGACGTGACATGGACTCGTCATATAGCATCTCGCCTCGAAGCTGTGGCATTGTCATAATCGGCGCTGCCTCCATGTCATGCCGCCTCCTGCAACTTCTGCGGCAATTCGGACGCTACCCGACCTATACTGCCGGCACCCAGTGTCAGCAGTACATCGCCATCCTGTAAAACAGATGCCAGTTCATTTTCTACACCATCAATATCTTCAATAAATATCGGGTTGACCTTGCCGCGCTGACGTATAGCCGCACACAATGATCGTGCATCAGCCCCCGTAATCGGTTGTTCGCCAGCTGCATATACTTCAGAGATGAGCAGCACATCAACATCCGCCAACACCGAGGTGAAATCTTCGAACAGGTCATGTGTACGGCTGTACCGGTGCGGCTGAAATACGACGACGAGCCGCTTGTCTGGCCAACTGCTGCGAACCGCCTGCAAGGTAG
>DAOWLL010000014.1 GCA_030641945.1 Gammaproteobacteria bacterium
CCTATTTTGACCTTGGTTACCAGAATGATGCTGTTGGTTATTCTGATGTCCGGCAGCTTGCCAGTGGTAGTGACGTAGAACTGGGTGATGACCTCAGGCCGGAGTTGCCTGCACTTGATTTACAGCCGGAGATGATTGCACAGGGCAGTGATGTAATTGAAGATGAGGAATGGAAAGAATTTTAGGCAGCACCATGTTGTCGCAGACTGAACCCATGATTGATAACGCAGAACTAGTTGACGAAGTCCTGATTGTTGACGATTCGGCTACGGTAGTTGCAACAGCTAAAAAAATGCTGGAAGACAGATATATAGTATCTACTGCTTCTAACGGGCATGAAGCGTGGGATGTATTGCAAAGTAATCTGTCGATATCTATGGTGTTCACAGACTTGCAAATGCCTGTAATGAATGGTCTTGAATTACTGCTGAAGATACGCAATTCAAAAGACAGTCGATTGGCAACTATTCCTGTAATCATCGTGACTGGAAAATCTGACACTGCAGCAGGAAAGCAGGCGGTATTCAATATCGGCGCAACGGACTTTATTGGTAAGCCATTCAATGCGCTGGATTTGCTGACCAGGGCGAGAGCGCATATTGACGGCAAGAAAATTAATCGTAAAAGAAGAATGTCGGATGTGGTGCAGGCAGAGCATGAGCTTCTTGCAAGCCCAAGTGCATTTCATAGTGTCGGTTGCCAGGCCCTGGAATACGCGATAGAAAATAAAACTGACTTTATCGTAGTCTACATTGAACTCATTAATTACAGTGAGGTTGAGGAACTTGTTGGTGAAAAGAACGCCAAGGCAATATTCCTGGTGATTGCCAAAGGGCTCAACGAAACAATCAGGGAAGAAGATGTCGCAACACGGCTGGGAAAAAACAAACTGGCCGTTATTTATAACCTTGACGGGTCATCAACAAAAGCTGTTGTTGATCGCCTGATGGAGCACATGAGCAGCCTTGCATTTGAGCATGATAGTCAGTCACTGGAGATCGATATCGCATATGGTTATGAAAATTCAAGGGCCTATGGCAAGAGCAATACCTTTACTGAAATTTGTTTGAGGGCTGATGAAAACCTGCAGGCTTCTTCTGGCAATATAGCCGATGACGCAAACATAAAGAGAGTAGCGCCAGAACTCGGTGAGAGTATTTTTAAAGGGTTTAAGTCGCGCGGTAAAAAAATCGGGCTATGGTTTGCACTTAAACATGTAATTGATGATGACTATGAAGCCATTCCTGAGCAGCATCAATATGATCTTATTAAGAACATGAAAAAATATATTGAATTTGTAGAGGGAAAAACATGACATGGTCAGCATGTATTAAGGGCATGTGCTGTACCAATGGGTATATGCAGAGAATCCTCTTGTGCGGAATATAAACAAACATTCAGCTATCAATATTCCATCTGAGAATCTAAAGGAGCTTTCAGATGAAATGAAATTAATCAGCGACAATTCCAGCCAGGTCAATACTCTATCTGAAAGGGCACGAGATAGCGCAGATCAAGGTGAGCAGGCGCTGTCAGGTGTAAGAAGCACACTTGATGCATTTGTTGAAAGCTCGGCGCAAATAAATTCATTTCTCGAGGAAATAAACCTGCTTACTCAGCAGGTGCATATACTGGGTGTGAATGCAGCTATTGAAGCAGCTAGTGCAGGCAAGCATAGTGGCGGTTTTTCTATTATTGCTGAAGAGATGCGCAGGATAGCGGGAAAGGTTAAAGAAACATCAGGAGACATACACAGTGTCCTGGAACACTCTGGAGCATTGGCAGACAATACTGTCAGTGCAATACAGGCGGCAAGTGAAACGCTTGAGTTACTGGAGGTGAGCGCTGGCCTGTCTATTGAGTTATCAAGGTCCATCTCAGCAGCAGCGGAAACGCGTTACGATAACTTGCAATTGTACCTTGCTGCAACTGTAACGGAGAATGGCGGTAGCATCGAGCCGCTTCAGGATGAGGGGGCTTCAAAGTCATAATTTGTCATGGTCTTCACCACATTAAGTGGTGAAAAAATTCAAATGATTGCCATAGAGTCACAGAGAACACATAGGCCAATACTTGTTTTGTTGTTTTGATCTGGACTACAGTGAACGTAGGAGCGGCTTTAGCCGCGAACAGCCATAATCGCGGCTAAAGCCGCTCCTATAAACAAGAAACCTCTGTGAGCTCTGTGCCTCTGTGGCAAAGTTTCGTAGCCCGGATGAAGTGTAACGTAATCCGGGGATTCATCGCAGCGATTAACAACCCCGGATTTACAGTATACATCCATGTATCCAGCCCTACGGGCCAGCGAAAAGCTGTTCAAATTCGAGTCTGATCGAATTTTGTCACTGCGTTATGTCCGGGCTACGAACTGCCGGATTCATGATATAAGGCTATTGAACCGCTGGAGTGCAAGAAGGAACAGGGCCTATGTCCACAGATAAACGCAGGTGAACACGGATGAAAGCGATTTTAAGCTTCTAAATATCTGACATACATTATTTCGATACAAGACTCATGACTACTGCATTGCGCTAAAAACCGAGTAAAGCGCCACCTGTTTCAATAGATCCAGGCTATCAGATTATTAACTTAAAAGGTGCTCCAGGCACGCAAGCATGTTTACTTATCATAGGGAACAAGGCCATCAATTATGGTCTACATATAGGTAATCTATCTGATAACTACGATATCACATGAATTAGCCTGATCATGCATGCGCCCGATACTAAAATACGAAATGCCGCAACCGCGATACTGCAGCACGCTGCTGATAATATTGGCAGGATAATACTGGGCAAGGATGACCAGATTCGCCTTGCGCTGACGTGCCTCGTCGCCCGTGGTCACCTGCTGATCGAGGATTTGCCTGGTGTTGGTAAAACAACACTGGCTCATGCAATAGCACAGGTTATGGGGCTCGGGTTCCAGCGTATCCAGTTCACCTCTGATCTGCTGCCTGCCGATGTGCTAGGGGTGGCAGTATACGATCGTGAGCGGACGGTGTTTGAATTTCACCAGGGCCCGATTTTCTCTCATTTCATTCTTGCGGATGAAGTCAATCGTGCGACACCTAAAACACAGAGTGCACTGCTTGAAGCGATGGAGGAGTACCAGGTTACGGTTGAAGGAGAGACGCGAGACCTGCCGCAACCATTTTTTGTTATTGCTACGCAAAACCCGACGCACCAGATAGGCACCTATCCTTTGCCTGAGTCACAACTGGATCGTTTTCTGATGCGCCTGCATCTTGGTTTTCCTGACAGTCTGGCGGAGCGTGAATTGTTGCAGGGTGAAGACCGGCGTGACATGATCGAACACATCAAGCCGGTTCTGGATGGCGGCAAATTAATTTCTATACAAAAACAGGCAGGCAACATACACGTCTCAAATGCATTGCTTGACTACGTGCAGTCGCTGCTGGATTTCTCCCGAAACTCTCCGATGTTTGAGTTTGGCCTCTCTCCTCGTGGCGGCATAGCCTTGCTTAGCTCAGCAAAGGCATTAGCATTAATCGATGGTAAGGAGTTTGTGCTGCCTGAGCATATCAAGCAAGTGTTGCCGGCTGTCGTAAATCATCGACTGGTAAAAACGTCTGATGAACTGGAAACAAAAAAACAGACGGCTGCAGACTTTATATCTGCGTCTGTGCCTGTCCCCTGATGAGTTAAGTCTTGTCTATAACATCAATACTGAGGCTGCCGGATTTTAAGCGTAAGCCTGCGTTAAAGTTTATTTCTAATCGCAGCGGCCCATTCGACGCTGGAGTAACACTGACTAATAACCGGGTCTACATATTACCAACAAAAATTGGTGTTCTGTTCGGTTTGCTTTTAATCATCCTGTTGCTGGGCTCAGTCAATTACGGCAAGAGTCTTGGTTTCGTGCTGGTATTTCTGCTTGCGGGCGTCGGTAATGTGGCGATGTTTGCAACCTGGAGAAACCTCGCTGGATTACGTCTGCGTGCGGGCGGATGTTCACCGGTTTTTTCAGGCGAGGAAGCAATATTTGCAGTGCAACTGGAAAACCTCGATCCGGCAACACGCTATTCTATTGCAATCAGCCAGCACGGAACTGAATATGAAGTCGTTGATGTGCCGCCAGCTGGTGTTGGCCAAATTCATTTGAGAAAAAAAGCCGGACAACGGGGCTTGATCAGCGCCGGTTGTTTTCGTCTATATACGGAATTTCCTACAGGGTTGTTTGTGGCCTGGACCTGGATAGAATTGACCATGCAATGCGTTGTTTATCCAAGGCCGGTTAAGAATGCATCGATGCCTGCAGGCGGCACTATAGTGGATGGTGAGAGTGATTTACACGGTGATGGTGTAGAGGAATATACTGGTTTACGCAAGTACCAGACGGGTGATTCATGGCGGCGTGTGTCATGGAAAGCAACTGCGCGAAGTGATGAGCTGCATACCAAGGAATTTGCTGGCGGTCAGCCAGAGATGCAATGGATCGAATGGAAGGCAATAGCTGCCAGCGGAACTGAAGATCGTTTGTCGATCATGACGCGACTGGTGATCGACGCTGAAGCCGGGCATCGTTATTACGGCTTACGAATACCGAATATTGAAATTCAACCCAATCATGGCAGCAGGCATTATCAACAATGCCTGAAGACCCTGGCATTGTATGGACACCAGTAATCACAAACTGACAATGAGGCTTACACCGGTACTGCTGGGTATTCATATCGTTGCCCTGCCGCTGTATCCCCACATGCCCTTATTGGTGCTACTGGCCACGGCCATTTTAACATTGTGGATGCTACTCATCGTCAGTGGGCGTATTTCACAGCCCGGTCGTTTCGTAGTGTTCATGCTCACAGTGATGGTTGTTGCGGTTTTGATGAAGTCATTTGGTACGATCTTCGGACAACAGCCAGGCTCTGCCATGCTGCTGCTGCTTTCTTTTCTCAAGTTGTTTGAGATGAAATCAACTCGAGATATTGCGATCGTGATATTTATGGGTTTTTTCCTGGTGGCAAGCAAGTTCTTCTATTCGCAAAGCCTGCTGATTGCAATTCATGTCTTTATCGTTGTTGTGTATCTTACGTCTTTGCTGATCGTATTCAGTGATCGCCTTGGCACGACACGTTTTAATGCACGAATGTATAAATCACTCCGCATGATCATTCAGGCGGTGCCTCTAATGCTGATTCTGTTCGTGTTGTTTCCACGCATTCCCGGGCCATTATGGGGACTGCCAAAGGATGCGCAGACAGCAACAACGGGACTTTCTGATGAAATGTCGCCGGGCAGTATTAATCGACTGGTTGGTTCCGGTGAAGTGGCATTTCGTGTGAAGTTTAGTGACGATCCGCCAATGCGCTCGGAACTTTACTGGCGCGGGCTGGCGCTGCCGAATTACGATGGCAAAACCTGGCGTATCGAGAACGCCCCCTCTTATGCCCAGCCTTTGCTTGTTGTACCTGATGACGAAGACACAAGATACACGTATACGGTGATGCTGGAACCGCATAACCAGCGCTGGTTGTATGCGCTTGAGTCCATGATTGAATACGAAGGTCTGCTTGTAGTCACCCGGGAGATGCAGCTGTTGACACGCAACAAGGTAATGGATGTTATGAGCTATACCTTGCGTTCAGACACCAGGGTGGAAAATAGAGGGCTGTTTGAACCTGAACGTAGAAAGAACCTGGCATTACCAGATCAGCTGAACAGCAAGAGCGTAGCGTTTGCCAGAAAGTTATTCAATGAGTCAAATCGCGATAGCAGGCTATATATAACAAATGTATTGAAGCACTTCAGGGAAAAGAGCTTCTTCTACACATTATCGCCACCGCTGCTTGGCGAGAGCGCGATGGATGATTTTCTGTTCGGTACACGCCGTGGTTTCTGTGAACACTACGCCAGTGCATTTGTGTATCTTATGCGCGCGGCAGGCATACCATCACGCGTAATTGTTGGTTATCAGGGCGGTGCGATGCACCCGTTCGATGACTACATGATAGTGCGTCAGTCTGATGCGCATGCATGGGCTGAAGTATGGTTTGTAGATGAGGGCTGGGTGCGCGTTGATCCAACAGCAGCCGTTTCGCCGACAAGAATTGAGAACGGTATTGGAAATGCGGGTCTTGAACGTGATTTATTGCCAGCCATATTAATTTCTGATAATGCAATATTTCAGCGAGCCCGTTTCATGTGGGACAGTTTTCATAATCACTGGAACCAGTGGGTTGTTGGTTATAACCGCAACCGCCAGAAAGAATTACTGGAGCTGCTCGGTTTTTACAATGCAAGCAGCGGTGATCTTGTGATGTGGCTGGTTGTGTTGATGACATGTGCCGGCAGTCTGGTTGCATGGTGGGTGGTCCGCAAAGCGCCCGCAAAACAGAAGGATGTGATCAGGCTTTACTACGACAGGTTTTGCCGAACACTGGAAAAGGCTGGAATAGTGCATTATCCAAATGAAGGTGCATCGGAATTCATGGCTCGTGTTGTCAAAATATTGCCCGCGAAACAGCATGAACTATCTATGATAACAGGCGACTATGAACGCTTGCGCTATGGCAGTGATAATAATGAAAAACGTATCAAACGCTATATCCGCGCAGTCAGACGCTTCAGGGCCAGGCATTGACCAACAGGATAAGATTCACTTAACGCAAAGGCGCAAAGACGCGAAGAGCGCAAAGAAAGGTAATGGGTTTTATTCTCGTAGGAGCGGCTTCAGCCGCGAACATCCCAGTCTGACCACGAAGGGCGCATATGGCGCACCCTGCTCATTTTCAACTTTCACGTTTTTTTGCGGACTGATGAAATTATCCGTATAAACTCGTAACCTCTGCGTCCTCTGCGTCCTCTGCGTCTTTGCGCCTCTGCGTTGAAACAAAGACTTCACCACCGTTACATACAGAACTGTTTGACCAGGTTCCGGATCAGACTTACTGTCGGTTTAATTTGCTCTATAGCAAGGTATTCATTTGGTTGATGTGCCTGGTTGATATGGCCAGGGCCAAGCACAACAGAGTCCATGCCCAGCCTGTTATAGAAAGGAGCTTCTGTTGAAAAGGCAACGGCTTCCGCAGGTGAGCCCGTCAATTTTTCCACAGCTTTTACCAGTTTTGAATCTGCTGATGTTTCAACTGCGGGTACTCCGTCAAACAGCGCCAGAGTTTCATATGTGACCATGGTGCCGGCCAGTGTTTTTTGCAGTCGTTGTTCAAGCTCGCTTCTCAGGTCTGTAAGGCTCATCCCTGGCAATGGACGAATATCGATCTGCAGCTCACAATGGCCGCAAATTCTGTTCGGATTATCACCACCATGTATGTGGCCGAGGTTCATTGTCGGCACTGGAATTTCAAACAGTGGATTGTTGTTTGCGGTTTGCAGCTGGTCCCGCCATTTCAACAATTCGGTCATGACCATGTGCATAGCTTCAAGCGCACTGTTTCCCAGCGCCGGGTTGCTGGAATGGCCTGACAAACCGGTGAGCGTGATGGCTTCCATCATCATGCCCTTGTGCATGCGCACCGGATTCAGCCCGGTAGGCTCGCCAATAAGCACAAAACGCGTGCCTGAAAAATGGCTGGCATTCAGTGCCTTGGCGCCGCTCATGCTGGTTTCTTCATCAGCAGTCGCCAGTATGATTAACGGCTGCTGCAGCCTGGACAGGTCAAGGTCGCGTATGGCTTCTATAATCAGCGCGAAAAAGGATTTCATATCTGCCGTACCGAGCCCGTAAAGTCGATCATCTGCCTCGGTTAGCTTGAAAGGATCGGAGTTCCAGCCGCTCTCGTCAAAGGGAACGGTGTCGGTGTGCCCAGCCAGTACCAGGCCGCTGCTGCCCTGGCCTAGAGTGGCAATCAGGTTGGCCTTGCTGCCATCACTATTGAGCGGCTGTATTTCTGTGGCAAAGCCAAGGTTCTCCAGCCAGTTGGCCAAAGCATTAATGACATTCCGGTTGCCCTGGTCAAGCGCCGTATTGGTACAGCTAATTGATGGCAGGGCGATCAGCTGTTCCAACAATTCAGTTAGTTGTGGTGCTTTGGCAGGCATTTAGCCACTTTATACGTTGCAGAGAGCAAGTGGCAATCAGTTTTTGTGATTCTTATCATTACTATATGGCTGTATAATCCGGATTTATTCAAGCAAAGAATATAAAAATTCGGATTAGTTTGATGGGTTTATACAAAAGTGTAGAAAAGCGAATTAATTGGGCGGCAAATGTTGAATTTGACACATCGACTGGTTTTTATCGTTACAAGAGATTGGGTAAATATATCTACATCAGGCACCCGAGGCATTTTTTAAAAGAAAAAGATTTATTATGGCTTTGTGAGAAAATATTTTTTCACCACTACCGCCCAACAAATGAAGATGTTGTTGTTGACCTGGGAGCAGGTTATGGCGAGGAGGCGGTATATCTCTCATCATTTTCACCGCAAGTCAGGTACATCGGCGTCGAACCACAGCCTGTTATTTACGAATGCCTGGCCAACACGATCAGGAAGCTGGGAAGTGGTTTTGCAGCATCGCCTTATGTAGTGACTAATCGTGACTCTGTAAAGTTTAGCAGCTGGTTTTCTTATGCTCCAGCTGGTGAGATTCCACAGGGGTACATTGAAGTGCCTACAATAAAATGGGAGAAATTTCTTCAGCACTACAATATCGATCAAATAGATTTGTTCAAAATGAATATCGAAGGTGCAGAAAAGGAAATTATGCAGCAAATTAATGATTTCAGCATAATTAAAAGATTTGTCATTTCATGCCATGACTTCAGGGCGAATAATAATGAAGGTGTATGGTATCGGACAAAAGATGCAGTGGTTTCCAAACTCAAGGAGAATGGTTACAGCATCAAAACATTTAAATATGGCGTGAGTTGGGCGGATGACTGGATATTTGCAGAAAAATAAATCTGCAGTCAGTCAACTGGTTCATGTTTCATCAAGGTTGCCACTTTGTGGCTGCCAATAAAACTGTCAGTACCGGTTACCCGTATTTTTTTCCATCCAGTTTCATCTAAATGTTCCAGAACAGTTTTGATGCCAGCTCTCTAGCCCGCATATTGCACCTGACAAGCTGAACCGGTGCATTAATATATGAAGCAGGCCGGGATTTCCAGTAATTGTCATAGTCATTGATAGATATCAGTTACAATTGTCCCCATCATTACATGCTGTGTATTTAACCAATAACAATTAACAATTTCGATGAGTTCTACGCCTGAGCAGTTACTGTCCCTGGTTCCTGAATCCCTGCAACAGACTGTATCCAATTACTGGCAGGACTGGTCTGCAGCCTGTGAAAAAGCCGGGGCCAATCCGCAAGTTGAATTGCCAGTAATGGGAAAAATATGGGCCTGCAGCGAGTTTGTTGCGCGCCAGTGTATTCGCAGACCAGGGATGCTAAGCGAGCTTGCCGGGGAAGGTTTTGCAGCAGCACGTTCAGCCGATGACTATCAGCAGCTGCTGGCACAAATCATTGCTGCTGCCGAACCGACAGATGAAGGCCTGATGTGTGCTCTGCGCTTGCTGAGACAGAAGGAAATGGTACGAATAGCCTGGCGCGATCTGGCAGGCTTTGCCGAGGTGGAGCAGGTGCTCCATGAGCTCAGTTATTTTGCCGAGGCTGTGATAGTCCAGACGCTGGATCACCTCTATCAGCAGACCACCGAAACCCTCGGCATTCCAACGAGTGCCGAGGGTGAGGCACAGCAAATGCTGGTGCTGGCAATGGGCAAGCTCGGTGGACGCGAACTGAATTATTCATCGGATATTGACCTGATTTTCGCGTATGCAGAAGACGGCAGCACCGAGGGCGGCAGGCATTTATCCAACCATGAGTTCTTCGTGCGCCTGGGCAGAAAACTGGTCAGGGCGCTGGATGAAATTACGGCTGAAGGTTTTGTCTTCCGCGTCGATACCCGGCTGCGACCCAATGGCGATAGTGGGCCGTTGGCGATGAATTTCAATGCGATGGAACAGTACTATCAGCTGCAGGGGCGCGACTGGGAGCGTTATGCGATGATCAAGGCGAGGATCATCGCTGGCAAAGAAGCTGATAGAAAGCAGTTGGCATCGATGCTGCGGCCGTTCATATACCGGCGCTATCTCGATTTTGGCGCATTTGAATCCATACGCGAAATGAAGGGCATGATCGAAGCCGAAATGCGCCGCAAGGGTATGAAGAACAACATCAAGCTGGGTAATGGCGGAATTCGGGAAATCGAATTTATCGGCCAGACTTTTCAGCTGATTCGAGGCGGCCCCATGCCTGAGCTGCAGGTGCGGAGTATCTTGAAGGTGCTGTCAATGCTGGCCAGGCTCGGCTACCTCGAGCAGGCAGAGGCTGACAATCTCAGCACAAGCTATCTTTATCTGCGCAGGCTGGAGAACCGGCTGCAAATGGAGCGCGACCAGCAGACCCAGACGCTGCCGGTTGATGAGCTGTCGAAACAGCGCATTCAACTGGCGATGGGGCTTGATGATTGGGACGCCTTGATGCAGGAGCTGGATCAGCACCGCCAGGCGGTTTCGCAGGTGTTTGATTCGGTGATTGCCTCTGATGAGCAGCCAGAAACAGACAGCATCCACTCAATACAGCTGTTCTGGAGCGATATCGAGAACAACGAAGCGATAAACCACTGGCTCGTTGAAGCAGGCTGTGGCAATGTCGAAGAGATACTTGAGGTGTTGGCGCGCTTCAGGAGCTCGGCCAGGATACGTACGCTTTCAGAGGACGGTACCCGGCGCTTGCAGAAACTGCTGCTGGCGTTACTGAAACCTTTCGTGGCTTATAAAAATTCAGTGCAGCTGTTGAACCGGGTGCTTGAGATCCTGACGGCTATCGTCGGGCGTCCTGTGTATATCAGCCTGCTGCTTGAGTACCCCAGTGCCCAGCAACAGATGCTTGAATTGTGCGCTGCCAGCCAGTGGTTCACCCATGAACTGGCGCGCTACCCGATCCTGCTGGACGAGCTGCTCGATTCCCAGGAACTGTTCAGACAGAACGACCTTGAACAATTGACGACTGAGCTGGATCGCCTGATGTCGCAGGTCGATGAAGATGACCTGGAGCAGCAAATGGAGCGCTTGCGTCAGTTCAGGCGCACGGAGATTTTCAAGCTGGCAGCAACCGATGTCATTCATGTGCACGAGATATGGGATGTTGGCGCCAAGCTGAGCACGATTGCCGATGTGGTGCTGGAAAAAGTATTCCAGCTGTCGTGGAATGCAGTGTGCAAACGCCATGGTCATCCTGTCTGTTATATTGATAGCAAGGAATACCATCCGGGGATGTCGATCATCGCTTATGGCAAGCTGGGCGGCCTGGAAATGGGCTATGGCTCGGATCTGGATATCGTTTTTCTGCACGACAGTTCGGGCCAGAAACAATATACCAGTGGTGAAAAATGCATCGACAATACCCAGTTTTTCAGTCGTGTGGCGCAGAAAGTCCTGCATATCCTGGGCACGCGTACTCACTCAGGCATGCTCTACGAGGCGGATACCCGGCTGCGGCCCGATGGGCGTGCCGGCATGATGGTAATCAGTGTCTCCGCATTTGAGGAATACCAGAAGACCAAGGCCTGGACCTGGGAGCACCAGGCGCTGTTGCGTACACGGAGCATTGCTGGAAGCGAGCCAGTCAGTCAGGAGTTTGCTAGAATCCGTCAGTCTGTACTTGCGGTAGCGCAGGATCCGGCAAAAATTTGTTCTGATGTGGTCGAAATGCGTGAAAAAATGCGCACGCACCTGGCCAGTCGTGATGAGTCGAGTATCAACTTCAAGCAGGATCCGGGCGGAATGGTTGATATCGAGTTCACCACGCAGGCGGGTATGCTGCTGAACCTGGCAGAACATCCCGAGATGCTCAGTGTGAGTTCGACCCTGGAGTTTATCGAGTACCTGGTCGCTGTGGGCTGGTACAGCAGCGATGAGGCGAATGAGCTTGCGACAGCTTACAAGCTGTTTCGGCAGCAGACGAACAAGCAGGCACTGGAAGTCGGCTTGCCTGAGGATATTAAACAGGAGCTGCAGCCGCATCTCGACAGGGTGACAGAAATCTGGAATCGGCTGGTTGTCGCGAAAGCGGTAGTAGACGAGGATCGTGCGTCCTGAGCTTGTCGAAGGACGTAGATACATTTTTAATTTTTTTATGTGTTAATCATGGTTGGCCCATCTATATTATATGGCGCCATGAACGACACACTGATAATTGGAGACTGATATGCAAACCATGGACGACCGTGACGGCGTAATCTGGTTTGATGGTGAAATGGTGCCGTGGCGCGAAGCCAAGGTCCATGTTCTGACGCACACGCTGCATTATGGCATGGGTGTGTTCGAAGGCGTGCGTGCCTATAAGACCGATCAGGGCACTGCAATCTTTCGTTTGCAGGCGCACACCGACCGCCTGTTCGATTCGGCCCAGATCATGATGATGGATATACCGTTCGATAAAGACAGCATTAATGAAGCACAGCGTGCTGCGGTTCGTGAAAATAAGCTGGAAACCGCCTACATCAGGCCAATGTGTTTTTATGGCTCTGAAGGCATGGGTCTGCGTGCAGACAATCTCAAGGTTCATGTCATCGTTGCAGCCTGGGAATGGGGTGCCTACCTTGGCCAGGAAAACCTGGAGCGTGGTATTCGGATCAAGACATCCAGTTTTACCCGTCATCATGTCAATATCAGCATGTGCAAAGCCAAGGCGAATGGGCACTATATCAATTCGATGCTTGCACTAAATGAGGCGCTAACGGACGGTTATGATGAGGCCATGCTGCTCGATGTGGAAGGTTACGTGGCAGAAGGCAGCGGAGAAAATATTTTTGTTATAAACGACAACATTATTTATACACCCGATCTGACGTCAGCCTTGAATGGCATTACGCGCAACACCATTTTTGCGTTAGCAAATGAAGCCGGCTACGAGA
>DAOWLL010000482.1 GCA_030641945.1 Gammaproteobacteria bacterium
GACTTCACCCCATCGAGTGGGGAAAAATTTAAATGATTGCCACATAGAACACAGAGGCCAATACTTGTTTTGTTGTTTTGATCTGGACTACAGTGAAGGTAGGAGCGGCTTTAGCCGCGAACAGCCATAATCGCGGCTAAAGCCGCTCCTACAAAACAAAAAACCTCTGTAAGCTCTGTGCCTCTGTGGCAAAGCTTTTTATCTGTTTAACCCACTACATTTGGGGAAGACCCGTTTTATATAAAGTCATGCAGGAAAACGAACAACAAAATAAAAGCTCCAGCAACGCCAGGCCGCGCCGCCTGAACGGTATTGTCATTCTTGTACTCATCGTTGTTGGACTGGCAATCGTCAGCTACAAACCTTCCATTGCACGCGTTCACTGCAATGATGAAGTTCTAAAGAGCAAACCTGAAGTTATTATGCTGGGCACATGGTGGTGTCCTTACTGCTACCAGGCACGTCGCTATTTAACCAGTAACAATATCAGTTACTGCGAATACGATATCGAACGTTCCGCCGAAGGGGAAAAATTATTCAATGACATCAATGGACAGGCCATCCCGGTTTTGCTAATTGACAAATACATAATTAGCGGTTTTGATGAAGCGCGAGTCGAGCGCCTGCTGAACAAGGTCAGAGAAGCGTCATGATTGTAAAAATCAAGCGCTTTTTCGAACAGTACATCATCGTCACCGAAAACGTAACTGAAGATGAGCTTGAACACCAGTTACAACTCGCTTGCGCTGCGCTGATGATTGAGGTTCTGTACGCAGATTATTCGGTTGACCAAAGCGAGATCGACACCCTGCGCAAGACCCTGCAGGACAATTTTGATTTGAATAAAGACGAAGCTGACAGGCTTATTCAACTGGCTGAAGAGGAAAGAGCCGTAGCGACAGACTATTACCAGTTCACCTCACTCATTAACGAGTTCTATACACAGCAACAAAAACGCGAGCTGGTAACACGCCTTTGGCAAATGGCATATGCAGACCATACCGTTCACAAGTTTGAAGAACACCTGGTCAGGAGACTGGCAGACCTGCTGCACGTGCCGCACTCGGCATTCATACAGAGCAAGCACCTGGCTTCTACGAAGCCAGCAACTAGATCCTAGTTACCAGGCTCCAGGACCTGGTACCTGCTTTCAATGCAAGGTATCTCCCGAACCCCACATCCTGTCGTACCTTTCAACGACTTCACGTACTTCCTCCGGGTATCCGACAATATCCATCTGCTGCATGCCCTCTCTGAAAAACGCACGGGCGTCCTGCGGCAGATTTTCGACCAGCACGCCATAGGCCTCGTCCATCAGTACCGGATCATGGCTGCGAGTTGCGACGATGCCATAGTTAAGATTGATAATACGCCACGGACGCATCGGGCTGGTCTGCTCGAGGTCCTTACGTATCTCGTCAGATGCCGCATCAATTATCTCGCGAATAACGCCTGCCAGTCCCGCAATTTGCACGGTGTCCTGCAACTCATTGGCCCAGGCTGCAAGCGAATTAACCACCAGCTCAAGTCTGTTGATGTGCCCGCCCTGCCTGGCAATCCATAAGGATATGGGTATGGCCAGACGTGTGAGGTCCCGGTCCTGCTGCCCGCTTGCGGACTCCACACGCTCTACTAATGTTTCCAGCAGACCAAGCGCAAATTCGCCGATCTCTGTAATTTCATCATCAGACAATACTGCCTCGCCTTGCCTGGCCGCTGCGTCTGCATCGGCACGCTCCATTACATCGATTACTTTTTCCATTCCCGCCAGCAGCTGTTCGGGCGTTTCTTCAGCCGTGGCATCGGCTGCGGTCTGGGCAGTAATTTCGCTTAAATGCTCTGCAGCTGCACTATGCAGCAGAGTTCTGAATGTTTTGGCGTTAAATGAATAATCCATGTCGCAGGCTTCACACGGTTGTCGCATCAATGTATGCAGCAATGTAACATATACGCTTTACGACTAAAAACGGTTGAGGATGAGTATGCGCCTGCTACACACCATGATACGCGTTGGCAACCTGGAAAAATCCATCAACTTCTATACCGACACCCTGGGAATGAAATTATTACGGCAAAAAGACTACCCTGATGGCAAATTCACCCTCGGCTTTGTTGGCTATGGCAATGAGCATGACAATTCTGTAATCGAGCTGACCTATAACTGGGATTCGGTTAGTTACGATTTTGGCAGTGGTTTTGGTCATCTCGCAATCGAAGTTGATGATGTTTACGC
>DAOWLL010000628.1 GCA_030641945.1 Gammaproteobacteria bacterium
CTGCGCTACAGCCTGGATCATGCGACACTGGCTGATAAAATCGAGGATGCCGTTGGCAGGGTGCTGGACAAGGGCTTGCGTACTCCCGATATCATGGCCGAAGGCTGCAAGGAAGTGGGTACGGTTGAAATGGGTGATGCAGTTCTGGGCGAACTGTATGCCTGAATAATTGTTAAGTAGACAAAAGAGTATGAGCAAAACATTTGATGTGGCTGTTGTCGGCGCCACCGGTGCTGTGGGTGAAACCATGCTATCGATCCTGGCCGAGCGAAAATTTCCAGTGGGAGAGGTTTATGCACTGGCAAGCAGTCGTTCCGCCGGAAAAAAAGTTGAGTTTGGTGACAAGCTGTTAACCGTACAGGATCTTGCTGAATTTGATTTTTCCAGGGCACAGATAGGCCTGTTCTCTGCCGGTGCATCAATATCAGAAGTGTACGCACCTAAAGCTGCGGCAGCGGGTTGTGTGGTTATCGACAATACCTCGCAGTTTCGTTATGACGATGATATCCCGCTGGTTGTGCCTGAAGTGAATCCGCATGCTATTGCTGATCACAAGGTGCACGGCATTATTGCAAACCCTAACTGCTCAACAATACAGATGCTGGTTGCACTCAAGCCGATCAAGGATGCTGTTGGGATTAAACGTATTAATGTTGCCACCTATCAGGCGGTTTCCGGTACCGGCAAAGAGGCGATTGAGGAACTGGCTGTCCAGACTGCAAACCTGCTCAATGCCCAGCCAATTAAAACTGAAGTGTATCCGAAGCAGATTGCATTCAATGTGCTGCCGCAAATCGATGTCTTTCTTGACAACGGCTATACCAGGGAAGAAATGAAAATGGTGTGGGAGACCCGCAAGATTTTCGAGGATGATTCCATCCAGGTCAATCCAACAGCTGTGCGTGTGCCGGTTTTTTATGGTCACTCGGAAGCGGTGCATATTGAAACAGGCGAGAAAATTACGGCCGAGAAGGCACGTGAGCTGCTATCCAGGGCAGATGGCATTGTCGTGCTGGATAATCGCAACGACGGTGGCTACCCCACTGCAGTTACAGAAGGTGCGAATAATGATCCTGTCTATGTCAGCCGGATTCGCGAGGATATATCCCATGAAAAAGGGCTGGATATGTGGGTCGTGGCCGATAACGTGCGCAAAGGGGCGGCACTAAATAGTGTGCAAATTGCTGAAATTTTGATAAAAGAGTATTTATAACCTATATTTAATCGTACATACTTGAAGTATATTATCAAGACGTTCCCGAAGGGGTCGGGAATTTATAACTACAATAACAAAAACAGGGGACTGCAACAGGGCTCAAGACCTTGTCTCGGCAGTATGAGAGGGGAAACCAGTGCGTAAAATCATTTTTGCCTTGGCGTTAGGGGCTATACTTCTGCCTGATTATGGCTTCACCCTCGGATTGGGTGAAATCGAAGTTTCTACAGCGCTAAACCAGGAACTGAATGCAGAAATCGAGCTGCTCTCGGCTGTGCCGGAAGATGTAGAACCGCTCATCGTAAAACTCGCTTCTCGTGAAGAATTCAACCGGGCCGGTATGGATCGACCCTACATGCTGAGC
>DAOWLL010000066.1 GCA_030641945.1 Gammaproteobacteria bacterium
ATAGACGATTTAGGATTCAATAGCAAGGGAGGCAGTATGTATATGACGTATCAGCAGCAGAAGGAGCGCATGGCATCCATGAGTCAAGGTAGTGCCATGAATATGCTCGGTATAGGAGGGATTTTATGAACGACCCATTGGAGTCTATTTTACAGTTCAGCACTAAAACTACTTTCTTTCCGGTTACCAGCCGCTACCATGTTATTGATACAGCAACACTTGAGACCGGGGAGGGAAAGACTAGAAAGACAATTATATATCTACGCCGCCGCTTCGTTCCACCGCCAGAGCAGTTTGCACTAATTCAGGAACATACCGTGATCCAGGGAGATAGGCCGGACAACCTCGCTGCTCAATATCTGGGCGACCCGGAACAATTCTGGC
Source organism: Gammaproteobacteria bacterium (assembly GCA_030641945.1). Lineage (GTDB taxonomy): Bacteria > Pseudomonadota > Gammaproteobacteria > SZUA-229 > SZUA-229 > JABDQW01. Next base: position 385 of record DAOWLL010000066.1, read on the forward strand.
AGCTCTGCGATGCCAATGGAGCGATGTACCCTTACGAACTTACAGAAAACATTGGCAGCAAGCTGCGTATTACGCTGCCTGAAGGGATACCGGGTGGTCAAAATGAATAAGGGGATTTATCTCACGCTGAGGATCGGGCCTGATAAACCAGAAACTGTACCGAAAGTGGTACTGGATGCCCTGACCGACATCCAGGTCACAACCACAACCCAGGGACAAAGCGGTTTCCAGTTGACTTTTACCCTTAGCAATCGGTCTCCACTTCACACACAGTTTCTTATATCACGTGGCAATCCAATACCAATTGTTCGCGTCATCATTGTCGTCACAGTAAAAGGCAAATCAGAAGTGCTGATAGATGGTGTAATGACGAACCATGAGATGACGCCTGGCACCGACCCTGGCCATTCCACACTGACGGTCATAGGCGAAGACTTGAGCCGAGTAATGGATTACGTGGACTCAAGCGGCATCCCCTATCCTGACATGTCTGCCGAGGCGCGCGTTGAAAATATCCTGGAAAAGTATAAAGCTTTTGGCGTTAAGCCGGAAATAATCTCCAGTAAATTGGAAGAAGTGAAAAGTCAGACCAATGAGATACCCTCACATAAAGGTACAGATCTGGCTTACATCAAACACCTCGCTGCTACGGTAGGCTACGTATTCTACATCGATCCAGGACCGAAGCTTTATTCGAGCATTGCTTATTGGGGGCCGCAGAAAAAATCCGTTGGACCGCAGAAAGCGCTGAACATCAATATGGATGCTCACACCAATGTCGAATCTCTCAGCTTCAACTTCGACAGTCAGTCAAGGACGCAACCAGAACTGCTTATCAAGGAAAATAAGAAGAGTGGTTCCATTCCAGTCGCGGATATCACACCTATTAATCCGCTTTTGGGATTGATAGAGCCAGCTTCAAACAAGAGCGAACGGATAAGCGAAGCTTCTAAATTCTCGCCTATTGAAGCAAAACTCATCGGCATGGCAGAGGCATCGAAATCGGCCGATGCAGTGACAGGGAATGGGACTCTGAATGTGATGCGCTACGGGCATATTCTAAAAGCAAGGCAAACCGTGGCCGTTCGCGGTGCAGGGAAGGCATTTGATGGGTTGTACTATGTAAATCAAGTGACGCACAACATAAAACACGGACAATACAAACAAAGCTTCTCGCTTACCCGAAACAGCCTTGTTTCCAATGTTCCCAGGGTGGTATCATGAGAGAAACGCTCGGGTATTTCGGCAAGTATCGCGGTGTAGTGACAAATAACAAGGATGAATTGCATCTGGGGCGTATCAGGGCAGAAGTAATAGCTGTTTTTGGTAAAGATAATGAATCAAGCTGGGCTCTGCCGTGCGTGCCCTATGCAGGCAATGGTGTAGGTTTTTTCCTCATACCTCCTAAACATGCCTCGGTCTGGATTGAATTTGAACAAGGAGACTCTGACTATCCTATCTGGACAGGTTGCTTCTGGGATAAAAAAGACAAACGACCGGCTTCACCCGCTATAGCCGAGACAAAGGTGCTAAAGACTGATAAAGCCACTATCACCCTGGATGACAAGAAGGACATATTAACGATCGAAACCAAAGGCGGCATGAAGATTATGATGGACAGGCAGGGGATTGAAATCACAAATGGTAACGATGCCAGTGTGAAACTTAACGGCAAGAAGGTGTCAATTAACGACACAGCGCTGGAGGTGGAATGATGTCTGACTATTTTCTTCACGAAGATGCGACCGTTCAGTGCAAACACATCGGGCAAGCAAAGCCTACCGTAACCAATTCACGCGTCAAAGTGAGCGGTCACAAAATCGTCACTCAGCCCACCCTCTATAGTATAACGGGTTGTACGTTATCGACTCTATCAGGCGGCCCGTGCATTACTGCCACGTGGACTAAGGCAGCGATGCGCGTCAAGGCAAGTGGTATGCCTGTGTTACTCAAAGATAGCCAGGCCATCTGTACACCGACTGGCACTGGCGTTAACATCATCTCAACACAAACGCGTGTAAAGGGGATATAATGAATCTCGACTTTCCATTCCACTTTAGCAAGCTGGGGCGCACCGCAGCCACTGACGACGAAGACCATATCCGTGATATGATCGAGCAGCTGCTCTTCACCAATCCGGGCGAAAGGGTCAACAGACCTGACTTTGGTAGTGCCTTGATGCAGGTGGTATTCGCCCCTAATAGCCCCGAAATGGCATCGGTAGTGCAGTTCAGCGTGCAGGCTGCGTTGCAACAGTGGCTGGGTGATTTGATTCAGGTAGAAGAGGTGCAGGTTGAAAGCGAAGAGGCGAGCTTAAGGGTCACAGTCCGATATATTATCAGGCGTAGCCAGCAGCGACAGATAGCGCAGTTTTCGCGTCCAGGGGTGCAATAATGAAGTATTTCTGCTGTGATGAGCGACGCCGCGAAGCGGCAAAAAGTTCTTCTAACCTGAATGGGATTGATTTTCTGGAGGTAATTGACCGAGATGCTCAAACCCCTGAGGAGCGCCAGCGCACATTACGAGTAAACTTCATTAATAAACCCGCACCACCCAACTTAACCACTGCTAATGTGGCGATAATCGGTGGGGAGAGAATCACAGGTGTGATAGTTGATTCAATCAGCTATGATGAGGATACCTTGGTAGTACATGTTAATGCACCTGGGGACTTCTCGACTTACACCCTGCGACTCGTTGAGGTGGACGGGAGCGGCATACTGGATGGGCTCGATCCGCTCTTTTCATCAATCGATTTTTCCTTTAAGGTCGAATGCCCAAGCGATTTTGATTGCCTGGTAAAGCACGTCTGTCCGACCGAGCTGCAGCCACAGCTTGAGAACTACCTTGCAAAGGATTATGCCAGCTTCAGGCAGTTGATGCTTGACCGCATGGCTTTGCTGATGCCGCAGTGGAAAGAACGAGATTCTGCGGATATCGGTATAGTCCTTGTAGAGCTGCTAGCATACGTAGGCGATTACCTGAGCTATCAACAGGATGCGATAGCCACAGAGGCCTATCTTGGCACAGCACGAAAGCGCATTTCGGTCAGGCGACACGTGCGGCTTGTGGATTACTTCATGCATGACGGCTGTAATGCCCGCATCTGGGTACAGGTGCAGGTCAATGCTGATATAACACTCCCGAAAGGCATTCAACTGCTAACCCTTGTGGAAGGACAGCCGGAACGCATCTCTTCGAATTCACCTTCTTATGATCAAGCCCTTGCTCAGCAGCCTGCTGTATTCGAAACTATGCATTCTGCAATGTTGTTCCAGGCACATAACGAGCTATACTTTTATACATGGAATGATGAACGATGCTGCCTGCCCAAAGGTGCTATCAGAGCCACGCTACGTGATAATACTGATCCGGATAAGCGTTTGCTGTTGATTGCCGGTGATGTGCTTGTACTGGAAGAACGACTCGGACCAAATACGGGCTTAGAAGCTGATGCTGATCCGGCACATCGCTATGCCGTCCGTCTTATGCGAGTATATCCTGAAGCAGAGCAGTTTATTGAAAATGGAATACCTGTAAGAAAGCCCGGCGCTCTAGAGATCGATCCTTTGACCGGCCAGCCGATTCTTGAGATAGAGTGGCACGTTGAAGATGCCTTACCTTTCCCATTATGCATCTCTGCTAAGATAGATACGGAACAGGGCCAGAAGTATGTGGCCGATATAAGTGTAGTACATGGCAATATAATCCTGGCGGATCACGGTAAAACCACCACCAAGAAGGAGGACCTGGGTGAAGTCCCATATCCAAAACACATAAGTGTACTACCAGAGGGTGATCGCTGCCATGAACGCAAAGCAAAACCAGCGCCTCTGCACTTTAATCCGCACCTGAAGGAGACGCCGCTAACATATGCTGTGCCTTACAATGAAACAAATCCACCTCTCTCGGTCAGCGCGACTATGCGCTCATCACCCGGTGATGCTCTGCCAGCAATTACTGATCTTGAAAGTGAATTAAATGGTACCACTGCACACTGGACACCACAGCGCGACCTTCTTAGCAGCAAGCCAAAATCGACTGATTTCGTAGTCGAGGTCGAGACTAATGGTGTGGCTTACCTGCGCTTTGGTGACCATTCTTCCCAGAACATCCATATTCGAGCACATGGACTGCGCCCGGATCCTGGCACTAGGTTCACAGCCTCCTACAGAGTAGGTAATGGTGTGGGGGGCAATGTGGGTGCTGAGACCATATCACACATAATCCATAATGATCAAAGGATCGATAAAGTCCGCAACCCTCTGCCAGCACAGGGTGGTATTGGTCCTGAAACCATAGAGCATGTGCGCCAGAGCGCACCGAGTGCTTTTAAGATTCAGGAGCGAGCTGTCACGCTGGATGATTACGCTGTAATGGCGAAACGCCATCCTCAGGTGCAAAGTGCTGCCGCTACTTTCCGCTGGACGGGAAGCTGGCACACCGTTTTTGTAACCATTGACCGACTTGGCGGATTGCTGGTGGATGATGGTTTCAAAAAGAATATGCGAGAACACCTTGAGAAGTACCGTATGGCTGGTTACGATATGGAGATCGATGGACCGATTTATGTTTCCCTTGAAATCGAAATGCTTGTTTGCGTAAAGCCCGATTACTTCCGCAGCGATGTAGAAACAACTTTACTTCAGGTTTTCAGCAATCGTATCTTGCCGGATGGTCGGCTTGGTGTGTTCCATCCTGACAATTTCACCTTCGGAAAGACAGTCTTTCTCAGCCCACTGTATGCAGCGGCACAGGCAGTAGATGGTGTCTCATCGGTTCAGATCATAACATTTCAGCGCCAGGGCATTCCCAGTAACGAAGCTCTCAATGCAGGCAAGCTTACCCTGGGACGGCTTGAGATCGCCCGACTGAATAACGATACGAACTTTCCGGAACATGGTGTCTTCCGCTTGAACCTTGTGGAGGGAAAATGAGCCCAACCATTGATACAACCATGCGCAACCTTAACGACTGCGGCTGTTGTGAAGGGATAAGAGTTCAGACTCCTGTCGAGATCACCAACCGACCAGGTTTATCGGCGATTGCATACCGCGTCGGTACCCACGCACAGTTCAAACAGAGCATGCTGGCACATCTATCATCTTCTCGCTTGACAACGCGGGCTAACGATGACTTCACAATCGCCCTGCTGGATGCCTGGGCTACGGTTGCTGATGTGCTGACCTTCTATCAGGAACGAATTGCCAATGAATCCTACCTGCGCACTGCCACTGAGCGGGTCTCAATCCTGTATCTAGCCCGGCTGATCGGCTATGAGCTGCGGCCAGGGGTGGCGGCAAGCACCTATCTGGCTTTCACACTTGAAAATGCACCCCGGGCACCTCACAAAGCTTTAATTGATATTGGTACAAAAGTGCAGAGCATCCCGGGTCAGGGAGAGAAACCGCAGTTATTTGAGACAATTGAAAAGATTGAGGCGCGGTCTGAATGGAACGTGATCAAACCGCGCCTGACTCAGAGGCATCCAGTCAGAAGAAATATGAATATGTTTTTCTTTGATGGTGTAACGACCGGACTCAAGGCTGGAGATGGCTTGCTCATCATACTGGACGACAGAAGCAATCCTGTCTATCGTCAAGTCAGGGAAGTAACGATACAGTCTGAGCAGCAGCGCACTCTGGTTAAACTCCAACCATTACCATCGACTAATGCATTTTCTGGAGGTACCGGGGCATCTGTTGCTGAGAGGGTACTCAACCCCAGTCCGATTACAAGCAATTATTTGAATAAAAAAATTAGCTCAGAGAATCTAACCGCTGAGGCGTATAATGGGAATTTCTCATTACAAGATATCTTCGATAATATAGTGGCAACACAACCACCACCCTCTACTGTATTTGCCTTCCGAACGAAGGCTTCCATCTTCGGACACAATGCTCCTTTATTGAAGTCGCTGTCTTATAATCTGCGCATTGGGGAGTATGTTCCTAAACCAAAACCGGAAAATGGTGTCAAATGGGAATTTACCCCTGGCATATACAGTAATCGTGATGATGAATCTTGGGCAGATACTACACTAGATAACTATCATAAGCAATCAGGTGAACCTCTGGATATATTATATCTTGATAACACTTATCCAAGTATTGCAATGGGTAGTTTGGTAGTATTGAGGGATGGAACCAAATGGAGACTCTATCAGATTACGGCTATAACCGAACTGACAAAATCCAACTTTACACTGACCTCAAAGGTCACTCGCATAACGCTTGATAAAACCGATGACTTTAATTTGTTCGGTATTCGAACAACAACCGTACTTGCTCAGAGTGAAGCGCTTCCGCTAGCTAGAATGCCAATTGTGGAGCCTGTTTCAGGCAGGCAAATTGAATTAGATGGCCTAATGGATGACGGCTTATCCGCTGGACAAACAATCATCATCTGTGGTGAACTGGAGCAAAATCGGGGTGTGCGTGGATCCGAGGTAGCTACAATTTCTCAAGTAGACCAAGTTTTGGAAAGTGATAGCTTCACGCGTATTACCTTGACCACCAGGTTAAACAATTCTTACGTGCGAGATACAGTCAGAATCAATGCTAACATCGCCCGCGCTACCCTTGGTGAAACAGTGCATGAAGTTCTCGGTGGCGGCGATGCAAGCCAGCCCTACCAGCGCTTTACACTGCGCCAGTCGCCGCTTACCTATATCAGTGCATCGACACCGAGCGGAGTCGAATCAACGTTACAGGTGCGTATCAACGATCTGTTGTGGCATGAGGTACCTACTCTTTACGGCTGCAGTCTTAACGACCGCGTCTTTGTTACTCGCACTGGTAATGATGGCAAAACCACTGTCCAGTTTGGCGATGGGCAAACTGGAATGCGCCTGCCTACTGGACAGGAGAATGTGCGGGCAACCTATCGCAAAGGTATCGGACTTGCAGGAAACTTAGATGCGGGGCAACTCAGCCTGCTTATGAGTCGGCCGCTTGGTGTCAAGAGCGTGACAAATCCACTGGCAGCTAATGGAGCGGCTGATCGTGAATCCCTTAATGATGCCCGCCATAACGCACCACTTGCCGTACTTACAATGGATCGTATCGTTTCGGTGAAGGATTTCGAAGATTTTGCCCGTGCATTCGCTGGTATTGCCAAGGCTCTGGCTACATGGACATGGGACGGCCAAACACGCAGTGTGTTTGTGACTGTAGCAGGTCCGAATGGCGCC
>DAOWLL010000328.1 GCA_030641945.1 Gammaproteobacteria bacterium
ACATATTCTAAGTAATGGCCTGCTGAATACGCGAAAGGGCCTTTTCCAGGCTTGCCATATCCGTAGCAAACGACAGCCTCAAGTGTCCGTTTAAGCCGAAGGCTGAACCCGGAACCAATGCAACCTCTGCTTTTTCCAGCAACAGCTGTGCGAGTTGGACATCATCATCCACGCCGTCCATGCGGTCTATCACGGCGTGAAATGACGGGAAGCTGTAGAAAGTGCCATCACTGGGCAGGCAATCCACACCGTTTATTTTAATCAGGGTGTTGTAGACGAAGTCGTGTCTGTCGCGGAACACCTGGCACACTTCGGCGAGAAAACCCTGGTCACCATCGAGTGCTTCCTGGGCGGCGGCCTGGGCAATGGAGCAGGGATTTGATGTGCTTTGCGACTGCACTTTTTTCATGGCCTTGATGATTTCTGCCGGACCGCCGGTATAACCGATGCGCCAGCCTGTCATCGAATAGGCCTTGGATACGCCGTTCAAAACCAGGGTACGGTCTTTTAATTCCGGGCAAACGCTCAAAATGTTGTTAAAGCCCTCATCAGTCCAGACGATATGTTCGTAGATATCATCGGTGACGATTGCGATATCAGGATAGTTCAGCAGAACATCTGCCAGTGCCTTGAGTTCATCCCTGGTGTACGCCTTGCCTGATGGGTTCGACGGGCTATTGATGACAACAAGGCGGGTGCGATCGGTGATTGCAGCTCGCAATTGATCTGCTGTGATCTTGAAGGCCTGATTCATTTCTGCCTCGATGATGACCGGCTCAGCATCGGCCAGTTTTACCATGTCGGGGTAAGAAACCCAGTAGGGGGCAGGGATGATGACCTCATCGCCGGGATTCAGCAGGGCCTGGGCGAGGTTATAAAATGCCTGCTTGCCGCCGACAGAGACGATAACCTGGTCGGCATCATAATCCAGACCGTTATCCCGTTTGAACTTGTTTATAATGGCCTGTTTGAGCTCGGCAGTGCCATCAACGGCTGTGTATTTGGTCATGCCATTATTGATGGCCTTGATGGCAGCCTGTTTTATGTGATCGGGTGTATCGAAATCCGGTTCACCTGCAGCCAGTCCGATGACGTCACGGCCTTCAGCGCGCAACTGGTTGGCCAGTGCCGTGACTGCGAGGGTAGGAGATGGTTTGACCCGCTTAATACGGGCAGAAGTTTGTATGCTCAAAGGTCCGGTTCCATTATCGCTATAGTTATTTAATCACTGTATTGTAATTCAATGTCTAGACGTTTTGAAATAAAGACTGACTTTTCCCCCGCTGGTGATCAGCCTGAGGCAATCAGTGCGCTGGTCGAAGGCATTGAAGCCGGGCTTGCAAGACAAACCTTGCTGGGTGTGACGGGATCTGGAAAGACATTTACCATCGCCAACGTTATTCAGCACATTCAACGCCCGACTTTGATTCTGGCGCCAAATAAAACATTGGCCGCGCAGTTCTACGGTGAGATGAAAGAGTTTTTCCCTGGCAATGCGGTTGAATATTTCGTTTCTTACTACGATTATTATCAGCCCGAAGCCTATGTCCCCGCGAGCGACACCTATATCGAAAAAGATGCATCGGTTAACGATCATATCGAGCAGATGCGCTTGTCTGCGACCAAGGCTGTTATGGAGCGCGAGGACACGATCATCGTCGCCACGGTTTCAGCCATTTACGGCCTGGGTGATCCAAAATCCTACATGACAATGATCCTGCACCTGGTGCGGGGTGACCTGGTCGATCAGCGTTATATACTCAGGCGACTGGCCGAACTGCAATACATACGCAATGACATTGAGCTGAGAAGAGGCTGCTACCGGGTCCGCGGTGATGTCATCGATATACATCCAGCTGATTCTGAACGGGAAGCTGTTCGCGTCGAACTGTTCGACGAGGAAATAGAGGGCCTGAGTTATTTCGATCCGCTTACCGGTGAAGTGCTGCGCAAGGTGGCGCGCCTGACAGTCTATCCCAAGACGCACTATGCAACGCCTCGCGATACCATCGTCAAAGCCATAGATCAGATCCGTGTGGAGCTGAGAGACCGTCTCAGGGACTTGCGCGACAATAATAAACTGGTCGAAGCACAACGGCTTGAAGAGCGTACCAGGCTGGACCTGGAAATGATGCAGCAACTTGGCTATTGCAGTGGTATCGAAAACTATTCGCGTTATCTGTCTGACAGGAAAGCCGGCGAGCCGCCGCCCTGTTTGTTCGATTATCTGCCTGACAATGCTTTGCTGGTGATCGATGAGAGTCATGTCACGGTGCCACAGTTGGGTGCGATGTATAAAGGCGACCGCTCGCGTAAGGAAAATCTGGTTACCTATGGCTTTCGGCTGCCATCGGCACTGGATAACAGGCCGCTGAAGTTCGAGGAATTTGAGGCGCTGTCACCGCAATGTCTTTATGTGTCTGCGACACCGCGCCCATACGAGACCGAACACTCGGATGAGGTGGTAGAACAGGTTGTACGACCCACCGGCTTGTTAGACCCTGTTATCGATGTTCGTCCTGTTAGTACACAGGTCGATGATGTTCATTCGGAAATCACGCAGCGTGTAAGTAAAAGTGAGCGCGTACTCATTCTGACGCTGACCAAGCGTATGGCCGAGGACCTGACCGATTACATGATGGGGCATGGTGTGCGTGTGCGTTACCTGCATTCTGATATTGATACCGTCGAACGTGTCGAAATCATTCGCGATCTTCGTCTTGGTGAATTCGATGTGCTGGTTGGTATCAACCTGCTGCGCGAGGGGCTGGATATTCCCGAAGTGTCGCTGGTGGCAATACTGGATGCCGATAAAGAGGGCTTTCTCAGGTCAGATCGTTCATTGATACAAAGCATAGGGCGTGCATCGCGTAATGTTAATGGCAAAGCCATTCTGTACGCAGACAGAGTTACAGATTCGATGAAACGAGCAATGACGATAACCAGTGAGCGTCGTCAGAAACAGCAGGCTTATAATACCGAGCATGGTATTACACCGACTACCATCAGCAAGCAGGTGACAGATATCCTCGAATCCAGTTATGAGCATAAGCCAGGTCAAAGTTACAGTTCAGCGATACGTAAGGTCGCTGAGGAAAGGGCAGAATATCAAAGTATGAAACCTGAAAGGTTGATTAAGGAAATCGACAAGCTTGAAAAACAAATGTATGAACATGCACGCAACCTTGAGTTTGAAGAAGCGGCCTTGTTAAGAGACAAGCTTGAAGAAATTAAACAGCTTACGCTGGGTCCGGCAGCTTGACTATGTTCTAAGTTGTATAAGACTAGTTCAAAAACAATTCACCACAGAGGCACAGAGGCACAGAGGCACAGAGAAAACCTTTCTTTTATTAAAAACAGAGCTACCACAG
>DAOWLL010000464.1 GCA_030641945.1 Gammaproteobacteria bacterium
GGTCCGAAAGTATGTTTATAGCGGGGTCCGGCAAAGGAATATTGTCGCTGACCCAGTGCCGCAGGGTGCCGATGAAAGGCGGGATAACAGCGCTTTGGCTTGCCGGGAGCCTGTCCAGGATGCATTTTCTGAAATGTGGGGACAGGTTCCGGGTGGGTGTAAATATGCAGATAGATGACAGATCAGGCAATTGATCCCGATGCGCTTCTAACAGTGTCAGAATTGTTTGATCAGCGATGTCTTCATATTCTGCGAGCAGAATATCAGCGCACAGCGCCATGGTCTGATTATTTCTCGAGATATTGGAGTTTGTCTTCAACTCCGTCCCATTCCTCTGCATCAGCAGGTGGGTCCTTGCTGACATTGATGACCGGCCAATCCGCAGTTAACTCTGCATTCAGTTCTATAAAGTGTTCCTGTCCATCAGGTACATCATCTTCTGCAAAAATTGCCTCGGCGGGGCATTCCGGTTCACACAAAGTGCAATCAATGCATTCTTCCGGATCGATAACCAGAAAGTTCGGTCCTTCATGAAAGCAGTCTACCGGGCATACATCCACACAGTCTGTGTATTTGCACTTGATGCAGTTTTCTACGACAACGTAAGTCATGATAATTTCATGTTAGTGCTGAAAACGCGAAATATACCATAGCTGTCACAACACGGGGACGCTGAATAGGCTAAAATTGAATTGAAAATGATATTAATCAAGGTCTTAACATGTCATCTGTAAAAACAGCTGTATTTCCGGTCGCAGGACTGGGAACGCGTTTTCTCCCGGCAACGAAATCGGTAGCCAAGGAAATGCTCTCCATCGTCGACAAGCCCCTGATCCAGTATGCTGCGGAAGAAGCCATCGAAGCAGGTATCAACAAGCTGGTTTTCATTGTCGGACGTACCAAGAATTCGATAATTGATCATTTCGACAAGTCCTATGAACTGGAGACTGAACTGGCTATACGCGGCAAGGACAGCTTGCTGAAGATTGTCAAGGATGTTATCCCGGATGGTGTCTCCTGCGTCTTTATCAGGCAGCCAGAAGCGCTGGGATTGGGCCATGCTGTGTTATGTGCCGAAGCTGCTGTCGGCCATGAGCCGTTCGCGGTGATTCTGCCGGATGACCTGATTCGTAATGAAGGCGATGGCTGTATAAAGCAAATGGTACAGGTATTTGATGAGTACCAGTCTTCGATAATTGGTACCCAGACGGTAGCCATCGAGGAGAGTGATAAATACGGTATGGTCGCTGGGGCGCAGGTTGCAGACAGGATTGCTCGAGTGGAGGAGATTGTTGAAAAGCCATCACCCGCCAACGCGCCATCTGACCAGGCTATCGTTGGGCGTTATATACTTACACCGGCTATATTCGACCTTCTCAGAACCACTCAACGCGGCGCCGGGGATGAAATACAGTTAACCGATGCCATTGCTGCACTGCGTGAACATGAACAGGTTCTGTCATACAGCTTTGAGGGAAGGCGTTATGACTGCGGCAGTAAAATAGGCTACTTGCAGGCAACCGTTGATTTTGCACTTGAGCATGATGAGCTTTCTAAAGACTTCAGAAATTACCTCAAACAGCTCGACCTGTAAGTGTCTGGCGTTGTCTTATGTATAAGGCAATGCTAATATTGAGAATTATTCTTAATCAGGCAGAGTGCATACAATGAGTGACGAAACGGGCAAGAAAAAGAACGGTATCACACCCCTTAGTTTTCTCGGCAGTCTGTTTGCAGCATGGTTTGGCGTTCAATCTGAAGCAAACCGGCAGCGTGATTTTGAGCACGGCAAGTTTTCTCATTTCATCATCGGCGGTATTATATTCGCGATTCTGTTGGTGGTCTTTGTTGTTATAGTTGTGCAGATTGTTCTCAAAACAGCGGGTAGTTGATTTCCCGCGGGTAGATAACACGGCCAGCAGAAAACGCATAACAGAAATAAAAGAAGGCGGTCTAATGACCGCCTTCTTTATGTTCGAGAGGGGAAAAGATGCCAGACCCAGTGCTGTCTCCTATATACCGCCAACTAGCACGGCATTGTAGCCCTTGTTTTTTACATAATTGATCACCTCACGTGCTGTGATGACACCGGGCATGTAGTCAACCAGCATGAGATGGCTTCTATCTCGATTAATACGCGCTTCTTTTACTCCTGCATCACTACCTAATGAGGTTTCGAGCTTATTGATTTGTTCGTGTTGCAGCTCCTCATTGATGTGAACGACGATACCTACATGATTATTATTATTGCTCATTGTATTTTTCTCCAGGGGTTTTAGATGTTGTTGTTATAACCCGCTTATAAAAACCAGCGACCGCGCTGCCATATCAAGCAGATGGACGAGCTATTATAAGAATGTGGAATACAATATCAAGTA
>DAOWLL010000139.1 GCA_030641945.1 Gammaproteobacteria bacterium
GGGCTACGAAACTATTCACACACAAAATCATTCGCGCCTGTTACTCCGCGCAGTCCTGCGCTTCGCCCTGCGGGCCGCACTGGCGTGCGTTCAAAATGTTCCTTACATTTTAGTGCGGGGGCCGTGTAGCGGCAGGCGGATAAAACCCCTGTGTTCTCTATGTTCTCGGTGACTCTGTGGCAATCATTTGAATTTTTACCCACTTGATGTGGTGAAAACCCTGAAAAACTGGGTAGTGCAAGTCCGTCTTTGTTTGCTGTATATTGTGCTGAGTGTACTGTCGGCGAATATCAGATAAGCAGTGTAAGTTGTCGGATTATTTTTTGTCAGACATAAACCACTGTTTAAGGGGGATGGTTGCCTGAAAATTTGCCAACAAGAGGAGCTGTGACCATGAATGATCAGGTAATTTGGCTGGACCAGCTGGGCATGAATGATGTTGACTGTGTAGGCGGCAAAAATGCTTCGCTCGGGGAAATGATCAGCAAGCTTTCGGCACTGGATGTGCGTGTACCGGGTGGCTTTGCGACCACTGCAAAAGCTTATCGTCGTTTTTTGCGGCATGGTGGCCTGTCTGAGAGGATCAATGCAAAACTTGCCGCTCTTGATATCAATGATGTTGTTGCCCTGGCAGAAGCCGGAGCTGAAATCCGTGCCTGGGTAATAGATACACCCTTTCCAGATGAACTCCTTATTGCAATAACAGAGTCCTGGAAAGTAATGGAAGCAGAGGGCGGCAGTGATATTGCCGTTGCGGTGCGTTCATCAGCCACGGCCGAGGACCTTCCGGATGCTTCTTTCGCCGGGCAGCAGGAGACTTTTCTTAATGTACGGGGCCTGGAGAACGTTGTAATCGCAATCAAGCATGTATTTGCTTCCTTATATAATGACCGGGCCATCGCATACCGCGTGCACCAGCATTTTGATCATCACAAGGTCGCACTGTCTGCAGGCATACAGCGCATGGTACGCAGCGATGTCGGCGCCAGCGGTGTGCTGTTCACACTGGATACCGAAACCGGCTACCGCGATGCAGTATTTATTACCGGCGCCTACGGCCTTGGTGAAACCGTGGTGCAGGGGGCGGTCAATCCAGATGAGTTTTATGTATACAAACCCGGGCTGGCAGAAAATCGACCGGCAATACTGAAGCGTGGGCTCGGCAGCAAACTCATCAAGATGATCTACACCGACAGCATGGATCATGGTCGCACGGTACAAACGATAGAAGTCTCTAACGAGGAACAGCAGAAATTCTGTCTTAGCGATGACCAGGTCGAGGAACTGGCGCGCCAGGCTGTGACCATTGAAGATCATTATGGCCGGCCCATGGATATCGAATGGGCGCTCGATGGCATTGATGGCGAGTTATATATTGTACAGGCGCGCCCGGAAACCGTGGAAAGCCGTACCAGTGATACCGTTATAGAACGTTACGAGCTCAAGCAGAAAGGCAAATTACTCGCTGAAGGACGAGCCATTGGACAGCGTATCGGTGCAGGCGTTGCCCGCCTGATTATGGATCCCAGTGAAATGTCGCACGTGCAACAAGGTGATGTACTGGTGACTGACATGACTGACCCTGACTGGGAACCGATCATGAAGCGCGCATCGGCTATTGTTACCAATCGTGGTGGACGCACCTGTCATGCAGCCATCATTGCGCGTGAAATGGGTATACCGGCGATAGTGGGCTGCGGCGATGCAACCGAACTGCTCAAAGATGGCGAAGATGTCACAGTATCATGTGCAGAAGGGGAAACAGGCAATATCTATCAGGGTATTCTCGAGTTTGAAATTATACGAACCGATACCGGTAACATGCTGCCGTTGCCAACCAGGATCATGATGAATGTCGGCAATCCCAGTCGCGCATTTGCTTTTGCAAGGATACCTAATTCCGGTGTTGGACTGGCACGGCTTGAGTTTGTCATCAATAATACCATCGGTGTTCATCCCAAGGCATTGATGCAATTCGACCAGCAGCCAGATGAAATAAAAGCAGTTATTAGCGAGCGTATGGCAGGCTATAGCGGTCCGGTTGCTTTTTATGTGGAAAAACTGGTTGAAGGTATTGCCACACTTGGCGCTGCATTTATGCCCAATCCGGTGATCGTGCGCCTGTCGGACTTCAAGTCAAATGAATATGCCAACCTGGTTGGCGGCTCGCAATACGAACCAGAAGAAGAAAACCCGATGATTGGCTTACGCGGTACATCACGTTATCTATCCGACGATTTCCGCGATTGTTTTGAACTCGAATGCCGAGCGTTAAAAAAAGTGCGCAATGATATGGGCCTGACCAATATCGAAATCATGGTGCCCTTCTGTCGCACACTGGAAGAAGCACAGCAGGTTATCGAACTGCTGGCAGCAAACGGACTCAAGCGCGGTGATAATGGATTACGAATTATCATGATGTGCGAAATACCATCGAATGCAGTGCTTGCGAAAGAATTTCTCGAGTACTTCGATGGCTACTCTATCGGTTCAAATGATATGACGCAGCTTGCACTTGGCCTGGACCGTGATTCAGAACTGGTTGCGCATCTTTTTGATGAGCGTAACCCGGCGGTCAAGAAACTGTTGTCGATGGCTATCGATGCCTGTCATGAGCAGGGTAAGTACATCGGTATCTGCGGGCAGGGGCCATCCGATTACCCGGATTTTGCTGCCTGGCTGTTTGAGCAGGGAATAAGCAGTATCTCGCTTAACCCGGATACCGTCGTTGATACCTGGACGCAACTTGCAGGAAAATGATTGCTTGAACAACGTACAGAAAAAACGCCCTGTATTCTTTGTTTCTGATCGAACAGGTATTACTTCTGAAACCCTCGGCCATGCGCTGTTGACGCAATTCAGTTCTATCGAGTTTGAATATATCTCAGTTCCGTTTATTACCTCAGAAGGCAAGGCCAGGCGAGCGGTTCGTGAAATCAGCGAAGCAGGCGAGATGAGTGGGCAGCGTCCAATTGTCTTTAGCACCATGGTAAAAGATGATTACAAGCCAATCATCGCCGGGTGTGATGCTCATATCATAGATTTTTTCGATACTTTCATCATGCCGCTTGAACAGGAGCTAGGAATAGAGTCTACACATACGTCAGGCCTGTCGCATGGTATCAGTGATGAGGCTGTATATATGCAGCGCATTGAAGCCGTCAACTATGCGCTGCATAATGATGACGGTATTAGCTTAAAACATTTCAATAGTGCGGAAATAATTCTCATAGGCGCTTCACGCAGTGGTAAGACGCCAACCTGCCTTTACCTGGGCTTGCAGCACGGCATACGTGCGGCCAATTACCCATTGACCGATATAGATGCCGGATACCACAAACTTCCATCAGTGCTGGAACCCTATCGCGAAAAACTGTTTGGATTGATCATCAGCCCGGACCGGTTGCGCAGCATACGCGAATTGCGTCGCCCGGGTAGCGAGTATGCCTCACTGGCGCAATGCCAGAAGGAAATACGGGAGATAAAAGCGCTGTATGACCAGGAAGGCATTAATTATGTCGATACCAGCCACGTATCAGTTGAAGAAATTGCAGCCTCGATTCTTCAAATGCAGAAACTGAAGCGCAAACTATTATTGTAAATCGGAATAGATAGATGTTTCTTTAATATGGTTATCCTGATCCGGATCAGGGATGGATGGGATGGCCTCGATAGCAGCAATATGCTCAGGCGGCAGAGCATGTTCGCGTGCGCCTCTAAGCACATGTTCCTTGTACCAGTGATAGGGTTTTAATGATGCATCGATATGTGTTGCATAGTATGTGGCCGCTTCAACCGCTTCACCATGTGGCAGAATAATGGATACATACTTTTCATCGTAGCCGTTGCCCAGGCCTTCATATCGATCGAGTATGTGTTTTTCGCTGGCAAGCATCTCAAACACCACCCCATACACGATATCATCAGGACTTGTTGTATGCTCAATACCGCATTTGGCTGAACCGTCGACGCTTTTTTTATGAAACCGCAATGAATGTTCATATAGGTGCGCAGTAGATACCACAGTCGCCGATTCGACCCTGTGTTTAATGCGCGGCGTCGACATGTTCGAGCCGTAAGAAAAATATAAAACTTTATTCACCTGTTTTCTATTAGAAATGCGACCTCGCCTTCTCAATCGCATCTTTAAGGTCGCCCCATGCCCCTTCAGCACCCTGTTTCACATCTTCCCAGGCCTCTTCACTCGCATCCTTGATCTCGGAGAGTTTCAACCTTGCTATATCGCGTTTGAGTCGAAGCGAAGTTATCTGATCTTCGAGTTCGAGCTTCATGTCTGACTTTGCCTTGCTTGCGCTGGCTTCGAATTCGTCAATATCCGCATCCCATTCATCGAGTTTGCCTTTAAATTTTTCAATATATTCATGTCGGGTAGTCATAAGTGTTTTAACCTCTTTATTTTTTGGCGTACAGAATTTCTGTGAAAATGTTAGCACATAGTAGACCTGGCAGATATCACTAGATAACGTTATAAGCCGGGATTCCATAAAGTAATGCGCCCGAAAAAAACAGCAGCAGGAAAGCCCACGAGGCCCAGTGCTGCAGTTTGAAAAATACTATTTGCTGTATTGTTCTTGCCAGCCAGAACAGGGCCATGAGTACCAGCAAGCTTTGGCCCAGCGATGAAGTCAATAGCTCACTTGTATGAGCGAGCGAGATATAACTGAAAAGGATGAAAGTGAATATAAGACTTATATTCAGTACCTTCATAACCGCGCTGTTCAGAAAAGAGACTTGTTTCAGCTCCTGCTCCCAGTGGAATATGCGCCAGAACGAAAGGTGAAAGATAACTAATCCAATATTGTAGTAGCCGCCAGCCTTGATGAGTAGTTCCATAGTACAAGGTATCAAATCAGCAGGGATGCGCCCATTAAAATACTGCAGATTATCAGTCCGATACTCCAGGTTACCATCCACAGCTGCCTGCCTTTATGGCCAAGATAGGTCAGTATGATGCCGATCAGGATCGAGAGCGCAGCTGTAAACAGCAGCATATTATTACTGGCATTTACTGCTAACTGTTCTGCGGGAATGTTATCAGGGTATCTCATATAGTCTTAACAAGCCTCATATTCTCACAAAATATGGCAGTACAACCAAAACAGAACCCACAACTACAAGCATGTATATATTCGGCACAAAATAAGGAAAGATAAATAGAGCGATGCCGATAATTAATGGAACTATTGCTCTCTGCTTTCGCCCATAGACAAGGAATCCAAGACCGAATGCTCCGAACACCATTGCCCAAATAAGATGTGTTGTATTTTCCATTTTAGAGGTTTCCGGCTTCTAGTCTAAGTAGGCGCATAACGTTGGCATAACCGGCAGGCGCGATTTGTCAGCCTGCCAGGTTTAAAGCTTTCGTTAGTGTGTTTATTGAAAAGCTTATATTTGTGATTGTAATAGTGCATCACGTATTTGCATGTAGGCAATGAGGAATTCAAACATCATTCGCCAAAATAGCTCCATAAACAAAAAGGAAGTTATGAAAAATAATACAAACCTGGTTTGTTGTTTTCTATTTAACGATTTCCATATTAATTTCTTTCCATTTTCATATGCAGTATTTATTAATCTATATTTTCGTATAAGCCAACTAAGCAGGAC
>DAOWLL010000300.1 GCA_030641945.1 Gammaproteobacteria bacterium
ACAACATCATTCGCGTCTTTTGCGAGGGCCGTGTAGCGGCAGGCGGATAAAACCTCTGTGTTCTCTGTGACTCTGTGGCCTTCATTTGAATTTTTACCCTCTTGATGTGGTGAAGAGCCAATCTATATATGAAACGAATGGCGTATTTGAGCAAAACAACACACTGTTGTCGAACGGGGAATGTAATAACCTGGTTAATCGTGCTCACCCGTTAGTAAACAGGCAGTGATTTCCTCTCTATCGTGGTAAAGCTGCTTGATGTGCAATGAGTGCTTTATGCCCGCTTTAGTTAATTCCCTGTTTAACAGATGTTTGCATTCAAGTACTGATTGATATCGTTTTTTCATCGGCAGCTTGAGGTTGAAAATTGCTGCCTTGCAGCTTCTTTGTATGAACCAGCGGGCTATCAGACGGCTGACGTGCAATGGCCGTTCAGCCATGTCACAAACAAGCCAGTCTATTTTACTGTCCGGTAAATAGGTGAATGCATCGCTGCGCAAGTGTTCAACCATGCCGCTACTCATCAATGTCCTGTCCATGGCGCCGTTATCAACGGCGGTTACCAGCAGGCCCCGCTTGACCAGTTGCCAGCTCCAGCCGCCCGGGGCTGCACCGAGATCGACTGCATGCATGCCGGGCTTGAACCATGCGCTTTGTTGCTCTTTGCTGAAGAACCAGTTAACGGCTTCATCGAGTTTCAATGTCGATCTGCTGGGTGCTGATTTGGGCATGCGTAGCCGTGGAATGCCCATCGGGACCTGGGCGCTGTTGTCCAGCGGACTTATTCCCATCCATGCGGTTGAAGAATCCAGAAAAAAAATATGCAGACGAAGACCGGCATGAGCAGACAGCAGATTTTGATTCTTCAGCGCACCCAGCATATGCGGCCTGAAAGCTTTACAAAAACGATTGAGCGCCTTGCCTTCATTGGTATCGGCATAACTCAGTTCTATATCGTTGAAACTGCAATCTAGTTCATCAGCGATCTGTTTTGCGATGCTGACAAGCGGGGCAGTGCGGTTTTGTTCCGGCAAGCTGCTTATCTTTTCTGTACTGGCGAACCATTGCCGGGTAAACATCAATTCTTTGAAATCGATTCCATCTAGCAGGCTGGTCGTGTCATGGTTCTCTGCGCTTACGAGTTGTGCATAACCGCTATCTTTTTTTGCATTGATATAAGCAGGAAATCCTGCATTGTTTGCATAATCCATCATTTCTGCAGCGCACTCGCTCTCGAAACCTGCTCGGCACAACAACATAATTTGATGCAGAGTATCCATTAAAAGAGTGTTTTATTAAGTTTCCTGTCGAGGTACTATTCGCGATTAATAAATCGAGGGTATTCGATGGAAGCTAGCGAAGTCAAAAAGTGTATTGAACAAGGCATTCCCGGGGCGGAAGCCACCGTTACCGCAGACGGCAGTAAATATACGGCTATTGTTGTATCAGCTGAATTCGAGGGCAAGACCATGATCGCCGAACAGAAAATGGTATACGCCGCCGTTAACGAGCATATTCATAGTGGTGCTATCCATGCCCTGACCATCAAGGCATATACACCGGAAGAATGGGCCGCAGAAAATTCCTGAATGACCAGGCATGCTTAACTGATCAGATATTGTGGCGCTTTGCATACTCGCTGTTGCGCACACAGGGCTCAATAATCTTCAGCATTTCAGGAAAAACTTTCGGACTGGCGGCGATGATATCGCCGCTCTCCAGGTAGCCATCCTGGCCGTAGAAGTCGGTCACAATCCCGCCTGCCTCGCGCACGATGAGTGCACCGGCAGCGATGTCCCATGCATTCAGGTTGAACTCCCAGAAACCGTCGGTGCGTCCCGCTGCGAGCCAGGCCAGGTCCAGCGCGGCAGAGCCGGGCCGGCGAATACCCGCTGCCGGCGCCATCAGTGCCTTCATGGTTTCAAGGTAGGTGTCCAGATAGCTTTGATCGGTATAGGGAAATCCGGTGCTGAGCAGCGTGCCCTTCAATCCCTTGTGCCCGCTGACACGGATGCGTTTTTCATTCATTTGTGCGCCTTCACCGCGGGCGGCTGTAAACAGCTCCTGGCTTAAAGGATCATAAATAACTCCTGCTTCCAGCCGCGCTTTGTGTTTCAGTGCGATTGAAACCGCGAACTGCGGAAAACCATGGAGGTAATTTGTGGTGCCATCCAGTGGGTCGATGATCCATTGATATTCGGCGTTTTCACCCTGGCGGCCGCTTTCTTCAGCATAAAAGCCATGATCCGGGTAGGCCTGCTTCAGTATCTCGATAATTGCGGCTTCGGCCTGTTGATCGACTTCTGAAACAAAATCATTACTGCGTTTAGTGGCGATAGTGAGCCGGTCGATCCGGTCCATGTTGCGCACAATTATATTTCCAGCCGCACGCGCAGCGCGGACGGCGATATTTACCATTGGATGCATGATAGTTTTTCAAAGAGCGGTGTAAATTCGACGCGAAGCATAGCAGATTGGCCCGACTATTTCACGAAGGCGGCCCGGGTTTCTCAGGCAGCGGTACTTAACAAGCTTGTATTATGTGGTGGTTGAAATATAGTGAATGCTGATAGTGCCTGAATGGTTTTCTGAAAAATCCGGCTTTGAATCTTCAACAAAATCTTCTTCGCCGGATTTCCCATAAAATCCATTCCCTCCATGAAATATGCGGGCTAGCCATGTTTGAAAATACAAGAATTGTACTGGTTAATACATCTCATCCCGGCAATATAGGCGCTGCCGCACGTGCGATGAAGAACATGGGGCTGTCGCGCCTGTACCTGGTGGCGCCAAAACAGCATCCTGTCTATGAGGCCTACAGCCGCGCAGTCGGTGCTGATGATGTTTTAACAAATGCGGTTGTCACCGATACCCTGGCAGACGCCTTGAACGGCTGTGTCTGGGTTGCCGGAACAAGCGCCAGGGAACGAATGGTGCAATGGCCGATATACGAGCCGCGTGAATGTGCCGGTTTATGCCGTGATCATTCAGTGCAGGGTGATATCGCGATTGTATTTGGACGCGAACGTACCGGATTGACCAATGAGGAGCTGGAAATGTGCAATGGATTGGTACACATTCCAACCAGCCCGGAATATAGCTCGCTCAATGTTGCAGCTGCGGTGCAGGTATTATGTTACGAGATTCGTATGGCCTTTATGTCGGATGCGGATGCTGCCGTTGAGAAAACCAGAACGCATAAAGAGGACATGGCCGCAACCACGGACCAGCTGGAAGGCATGTACCAGCATATGTACCAGATGATGCAAGATATACAATTTTTTAGCGGCAGTAATCCGGAAGTAATCATGCGAAGACTGAAGAGCCTGTTCAACCGTGCCCAGACTACAAAGCGCGAGGTGGCTATTTTGCGCGGGATATTTTCAGCGGCACAGGGTAAGAAGTCAGCGCGTGTAAATAAACTGTAGAGGTCTGGATTTTATCTTACAGCCATACAGAGATGGCTTGATCTCACCTGACAGACAATAGATGTCTGATATGAGTCAGATTGCAGATGTTCAGAGTGAGAATCTGTACGGCCGAGATCGACCCATAGCTATCGCTCAGTTAAGTGTAAATAAATCCAGACTGATTTAGCATTCAAGCCCGCCTTCTGTATGGTGT
>DAOWLL010000610.1 GCA_030641945.1 Gammaproteobacteria bacterium
GAATGATGACTGAAACCGAATTATTAACCTGGGTACGCGGCCCCGGATTCCAGATAGCAACAATCATTTTTGTGCTCGGAATTATGCTCCGGCTGTTCGAAATTATCATGCTCGGGCGCAAAGCAAACCTTGCCGAAGCCAAGGGATCTGAAATGAGCAGCGGCTTGCGTACCATTTTTACACGAACGATACCGGATGCAGCGACGTTCAAACGCTCCGCTTTCACGGTCACAGCCGGCTACATATTTCATATAGGCCTGTTCCTGGTCATCTTCCTGTTTGCACCCCATATCCTGGTGTTCAAGGATGTACTGGGTATTAGCTGGCCTGCCCTGCCTTCAACAATAATCGATGCCACCGCGGTCGTAACCATCATTACACTGATCGTGGTACTGGTGCACCGTTTGAAAGACCCGGTGAAACGCTTCCTCAGCAATTTCGATGACTACCTCGGCTGGTTTGTCACCATTCTGCCGCTGATCACGGGCTACATCGCCTTTCACCGCATCGGCATGCCGGCACCAAGCCTGATCGCAATTCATATCCTCAGCGTGGAACTGCTGATGATTGTGTTTCCATTCACCAAGCTGATGCATGCATTTACATTAATCCTGGCACGCTGGTACAACGGCGCCATATCCGGTTACAGGGGGGTACAGTCATGAGCGCATCCTTTGAAAAAGGCTATAACGTCCTGAAAGAACAGGTCGATGCAACCGTTGCCACCTTCTTCAGCAGTTGCGTACACTGCGGTATGTGCGCCGAGGCCTGCCTGTTCTTTACCGAGACGGGCGCACCTGAACGCACACCCATCAACAAGACCGAACCGCTGCGCCGTGTGTGGAAACAGGAATACACCCTGTTAGGCCGTATTGGCAAGCTGTTCGGCCTCGGTGCAAAGGTCACCGACGAAATGATGGAGCAATGGGAAACGCTGGTATACGACAGCTGCACCCTGTGCGGCCGCTGCTCGATGGTGTGCCCTGTCGGCAACGACATCGCCGGCATGATCCGCAAAACCCGTGAAGGCATGGCTGCAGCGGGTCATGCGCCCGAAGGCCTGATTGGCGCGACCAAGCGCGCAGTTACCATTGGCAGCCCGATGGGCGTAAAGCTGCCCGCACTGCAGGCACAGATCGCGCACGTCGAACATGACACCGGTATGAAAATTCCGGTGGACGTCGAAGGCGCAGACTACATGTTGCTGCTTTCATCCATGGAAATCATGAACTTCCCCGAGTTCATCGAGGCCGTAGCAAAGATTTTCGAGCACGCCAACATCAGCTGGACGATTTCGTCCGAAGCCTTCGAAGCCACCAACAGCGGCATCCAGATCGGCGCGTCGGATATCGCCGCAGAACTGGTACAGCGTATCGTCGATGCCGCAGCAAAACTCAAGGTCAAAAACGTGATCAGCCCTGAATGCGGTCATGCTTACATGGCGATTCGCTGGGAAGGTCCTAACCTGATTGGCAAAACCTACGATTTCAAGGTGGTACACATTCTGGAGCTGCTCGATGAGCTGCGCGAGCAGGGTCGTCTGAAAGTATCGGGCCACCTGACTCAGCGCCTGACCTACCACGATCCCTGCCAGATCGCCCGCCGCGGTGGCGTGATCGACGAGCCCAGAAACCTGATCGACATGTTTGCAAATAACTTCGTTGAAATGCCGGAC